>CAYGPP010000049.1:0-23098 GCA_964351885.1 uncultured Marinoscillum sp. | reverse complement strand
TTACCGTTTCGGATTTAGAAGGTTGTACCTTAACTAGAACTGTAGAAGTTGCTGAGCCTGATCCATTTGTGATATCAGTAAACGCCTCTAATAATACTTGTGCTACACCTTTCGATTCTGAAATTCAAGCGACAGTTAGTGGGGGAGTTCCTCCATATAAGTTGCAGTGGTTGAAGGATGGTTTACCTTATTCAAAGGAGGAAGACCTTAGTGCAATCCCAGCTGGTGTTTATCAACTTAATGTGGTCGACACGAACTTTTGCGAAACTCAGTCTATAGACGTGATTATAACGGCACCTGAGCGTCTTGGGATTAATATTTTGGAGCTAAATAGTAATCTGTGCCCCAACACACAAAATGGCTCCCTATCCATTCAGGGAACAGGAGGATCATTTCCTTATACTTATGCATTTGATTCGGTAGCAACCTATGAGTCAATAAACAACTTCGTGAATTTAGCAGGTAGAGATTACGGCGTGAGTGTTAAGGATAATGTAGGCTGTACTTACGACACCATCATCAATATAGGGAATCAATATGAACTGGAAGCAGAATTCAGTTTAACCACAGATGAGTTTGCGATAGACTTTCCAATCGCTTTCAAAGATGAATCTTTAGGCGAAGATATTGTGAGCTACTTATGGGAGTTTGGTGACACGAGAGCAGCCGAAACTCCTGATGTTACCATCACTTATACAACTCCTGATACTTATGTTGTTGAGTTGACTATAGAGAATATAGTAGGGTGCACCGTGTCAAAAGTAGATACCCTAGTCATTGAGAGGGGTTTTAATTTTACTGTTCCCACTGCATTTACTCCAAATGGTGACAGTGATAATCAAAACTTCCGGCCAGGGTTTAAGAACATCACAGCGATGACTATGAAAATTCAGGACCGTAATGGACTGGTAGTATTCCAAAGTTCAAACTTATCGGCTTCTTGGGACGGAACTTTTAACGGAAACGACGTGCCTCAAGGAGCTTATTTCTATGAAATAGCGTATACCCCTAAATCCGGTGTAAGAAGGTTTGCAGCTGGTAAAATAATGGTATTGAGATAGTTTTCATTAATGGAGCAGTAAGAAAAAAGGGGTTTCTAAACACAGTTTAGAAACCCCTTTTTTGATGTTTTGATATGAAGACATTATCACATTCTATCCCAAGGAATACCAGCTAACGTCAATAGGAGAGAGGCTCCAAAATAGATGGCTTGAAGTTTAAACTTCTTTGAGCCTTCCGCTTTCTTTGATTTGGATCTACCAATTTGTGCAAATACTATAGCGAGAATCATTAAAGTCAAATGCTCAACAGCCCAGAAGCGTAATTCAGGATTGCCCATTGCCGCACCAAAATCATTTAGCGCCATCTCGGTAACAGGACTCAAGAAGAAATAAAGGACTAAGCCTATAAGAAGCTGTAAGTGCATAAACCCTACATACGATGCCCCTAAAATGTTATCGAGTTTTGCATACTCAGACTTTGAAAACAGTCCAACCAATGATTTCACTATCACTACGATGGCAAGTAAAAGAGCAATCCATCTTATTCCGGAGTGAGCGTGTAATGTAATGTTGTAAGCGTCCATATAATTTTTCGTTCGTTTATTCGATCACAAATGTAAGACTGTTTGGAATGTTAAATGTTAGAAAACGAGTTCTGATTTATCCATCAATCTGCTACTCCTTACATTTATTTAGAGATTATTTTCACTACATGATCAATCATCTCCGCGGAACTTATCACTTTATAATGACCCAATCCTTTGCTATGTGCAAAATGCGCTTGAGGGTAATGCTGAAGTAATTCTTCTCCCTTATTGAAAGGCACAGTTTCGTCATCCTCATCATAAATCAGATGAAGATCGACTATTGAGAGTTTGGTAACTTTACTTCTTAAATCAAAATAATCAACCGGTTGATTATAATTTTTCTCCACAAGCTTATAAAAAGAGTCATATACCTCATTCTTAAATTCTAGTTCCTTGATGATGTCCTTGAGGAAATAACTGGCATAAGGTGGAGCGGCTATTAGAATTAACTTTTTTGGTTGAAAATCTAGAGCCAGCTCAGTGGTTACAATCCCTGCAGCTAGGCCACCGAGAGAATAACCTAATAAGGCTTCATAGGGACCATGCTGTACGAAATGGTTCTTAAGTATATCTCTAAATTCTGGTAATGAGCTTTGTGCCCCTTCGGATTTTCCATGCGCACTCATGTCCATGGCTTCCACGATATAGCCTTGTTTGACTAGTGCTTCAATCAGCCTTCTGAAATCTGACGCTTTGGATCGCCATCCATGTGCGAGCAATACCTTGGGTCCAGTTGTGCCCCAACGATAATGCTGGATAGTCTGCCCTTTGTATATGGAAGTGAATACTTGCGCTTTCGCAATTAGCTCAGTCTGTGCAGGTGTGAACCTGATTTTACCTGGCATAGCAAAATAATGCCAGATTACGTCCGCAGTTTTGGAGGTGGTGATATGCTGGAGCATCGATAGCCCTTTCTTAACCATTTCTATCCGCCAATTGCTTTTTGGTGGGCGCTCTGATGGTCTTGATTTGTCAACCGCACCCGAATCAATATATGTCATTTTATTCATAATTATACCGATAGGTATTTAATTGACTAATTGATAGAGATCTCATTGATTTGAGAGAAAAGGGATATTTTGATGTTCTGATAATTGTCTTGATGACCTTCCACTCTTGAAATCAGAATAGCACCTTGGATAGCTGAGTAAAACATACTAGCAAAAAGTTCGACGTTAATTTTGGGTTTGATTTGACCCTCTATTATTCCCCGATTGATGATCTTAATCAGAGACCCTCTAATAAGTGCGATCATGCGAATCGCTTTGGTTCTTAATTCTGGATACTCATCGTCAGCTTCTACGGAAGTGTTAATAATAGGACATCCACCTTCAATAGGTGATTTTTCAATGTAGTTTTCATAATAGTTGAGTATGGCTTTGAGTTTAGAAGGGGCATCCTTTGCTTCACTTATGTATTGAGCCATTTCATTGGTTATTTTATTCATTGCCAATTCGAATGCGGCAATGGCTAGAGCGTCCTTGTTTTCAAAGTTGCCATAAATAGCACCTTTCGTCATACCTGTGGCTTTAGTGATATCTGAGAGGGATGTTGCGCGATAACCTTTCCGGTTGAAGATTGGAAGGGCTTTAGATACAATTAGGTTTTTGGTATCAGTAGGATTACGCATCTACAAATATACCGATCGGTATAAATATAACCTAATTAAAAATTGAGGGTGAGCTGTGAAGGCTGATTGTCGTCTGTTTCAAGGATAAAGTTACTTATTCCCACACCGATTAGACGAATGCCCTCTTCACTCAACAGAGATTGATCTGCTAATTGGATAACAGTCGTTTCGAGTTCTTCCTTGGTGTTAATTGAGCTATTGGAGGTTTGACTTCTGGTGAGTTGCTTGAAGTCCCCATGCTTCACTTTGATATGGGTGGTTTTTCCTTTAACGCCATGCTTTTGATAGCGCTTAAAAGTCACTTCAATGAGCTTCCGGAATTCGTGATGGATCTCTTCCAGTCTCATAAGATTACTTGTAAAAGTCGTCTCTGCACTTATTGATTTACGTTCTCTATCAGCAACAACTGCTCGGTTATCAATTCCACGGCAGATGTTGAAATAATAGGTACCCATTTTTCCATATCTGAGTGTTAAATCTTCCAGGGTCTTTTTTTTGAGGTCATTTCCAGTAAATATTCCAGCAAGTTTCATTTTTTCTGCCGTTGCTTTTCCTATTCCATAAAATTGTCCAATGGGCATTTTTCGCAAATAGGCTTGTGCCTCGTTAGGCAGGATTACAAATAATCCATCAGGTTTATTTACGTCTGAGGCAGTTTTTGCTAAGAACTTACAATAGGAAATACCTGCGGAAGCAGTAAGCTGTGTACGTTCTTTTATTTTCTCTTTGATCTGTTGGGCAATATGAGTGGCTGATTTAAGGCCAATTTTGTTTTCTGTTACATCCAGATAAGCCTCATCTAAGCTTAAAGGTTCAATCAAGTCGGTATATTCTTGAAAAATTTCACGAATCTGCCGAGACACTTGCTGATACTTATCAAAATGATGTGGGACAAAGATGAGGTTAGGGCAATTCCTTGCAGCAATGGATGAGGGCATGGCTGATTTTACGCCGTATTTTCTTGCTTCATAACTTGCAGCAGCTACAACTCCACGCTCTTTACTTCCTCCAACGGCTATGGGCTTTCCCTTGAGTTCGGGATTATCTCGCTGCTCTACGGATGCAAAAAATGCATCCATGTCAATGTGAATGATCTTACGTTGCTGAGGGTTTTCCAATGGACTTATGAATTATTAAAACGAAAACATTCGAATTAGCATCAAGTTAGTTGTGCAAAGCAAAACAACTTCGACTTGCTTCATTATCTTTCAAGCACACTTTAAAATATATAAGAATATGGCTCAAGTAACATTAAAAGGAAACCCAGTCAATACAATAGGCGAACTACCTAATGTTGGTAATCAAGCCCCTGCGTTTGATTTAGTAAAAACGGATTTATCGGAGATATCACTTGCTGATTACGAAGGAAAGAAGATCGTCTTAAATATTTTTCCAAGTATTGATACCGGTACTTGCGCTATGTCAGTTCGTCAGTTTAACCAACGTGCTGCTGATCTAAAGGACACAGTAGTATTATGTGTCTCAAATGATTTACCCTTTGCACATGCTCGATTCTGTGGAGCAGAAGGAATCGACCAAGTAGAGAGTCTTTCTGGCTTTAGGAGCGACTCTTTTGGTGCTAATTATGGAGTAACCATGACTGATGGTCCACTCAAAGGTTTATTGGCACGCTCTATTGTCGTCATAAATGGGAAAGGGAATGTATTGTATACAGAATTGGTTTCGGAGATTGTAGATGAGCCAAACTATGATGCTGCGATTGCCGCACTATAGTCTTTGGATGATCTACGAAGAATTCTTATTTCTTTAGAACTTGAGTCTGACTTGATTTACCGTCAGCTGACTTGACTTCAAGTATGTAGATTCCAGGTGTCAGATCGGTTAAGGTCACGTTAAGTGATGTGCCTTTTCCCTTCTGAGAAGAAATCAGAATTCCAGATAACGACCTTAAGTAGACCATTGATATGCTTTGCTTAGATTGAATATTAAGAAGGTTAGTGAATGGATTGGGATATACAGATATTGTATTTTCTGTTTTCTGAATAGTAAGTAAACCTTGAATGGTTAATTCTTTGGCCATCCAATTGGTAGGGTCATTATTATCTTGATTAGGATCGATTAATTGCAAATAGAGACCATCTCCATCAGCTTCCGCAGGCCAAGGGGCATCATCAGAATAGGACACTTCATCGATTATATTCCCAAAAGCATCTGAGAGTTTTAGTGTCTGTCCGCTATTAGACAAAGCTCTGCTGTATTCGCCAAAAGGAAGTTTTCCGTGCACTTGAAGATAGGTGTCTGTGTCATTTGCGAGTACAATGCTTTGGGATGGGTCAATAGTTGCTGAGGTTGGAAATTGATAGACAAGCCCTGTTCCTCGAAAGTAGTAGCCTCGAAGAGAAACACTTGTACTTCCATTGTTCAAGATTTCAATAAATTCTTGATCATTTTCTCCAAGGTCGTTTTCAGCAGGATGATAATGTATTTTAGAGATTACGAGATCAGGAATCGTTACATCAGAGGAGTTTGAAATAGATCCAATATTGGCATTCATCCATTGAATCCGAGAGGCTATCCAATTTTTCATATTGGAGATTTCTAATTCAAAATTCTCATCTAAACCCCAACGAGTTCTGTCGCGTTCACCTGCCTCGTCAATCTCCAAAACAATAGCATCTATTCGACCTTGAAGAGTAGCGAGGTGAAACGGCTGGCCTGGTTGAGTGAGCTCGTTCCAGCGCTTTGATAAATTACATCTGAAGGTAGTATTGTAGAACAGTCCTTTCCAGAATGTTGCGCCAGAATTCTCATTTTCGAATTGCCATATATCCGTGTGACTTCTGTCATAACCAAAATCAAATAAATCGTTTCCATAACTGAGGTTGATATCCCATATTGGGCCAGCTCTAAGTTTTCCATTTCGATCTTTATGAAAGTAGGTTGAAAATTGATAAGCATCAGGGTTGGAAGCCAATTCGTTAAGTAACATAAAATCAATAAATGACGGAATGTCAATGAGCGAAGGATAACCTGAGGTGAGGGAAGCATTATTTGCTTGAGCAGCTAAATCCTGAAAAACTGACCTGATATAATTTGTTTGGGAAGAAGTGATTTCATCAGGAGTGGGGGCATGATGAATAAAATTGACACCCCAACCAGATGAATTAGGCATTTCCCAAGCAATAGGATCCCCTCCCGTGGGTTTATCTGCCTTGACTACATACCCACCAGAAAGGTCAGGGAGTAGGTTGTCATCAGCGTTAATTTCATTGATATCCACACGATTGTTGTCTGGCTTAATTTTTTCCTGTAATACATACAGCCCAATGTAATCACCGTTTAGTACCACCTCACAATATCTAGTTCTAGTTGCGTATTCTACCAAATCTCTCGCGAGGTTATAAGTCAAATAATCGCGCAAATAGGAAGGGTCAAAGGCTAACGCATTCAGTATCCAATCATTTTCTTCTGGGAAACCTAATAGACTTACATTGTCTTTATTGAGGTAGGCATTGTCGTATGTGGTAAATCCAAATGGTTTTTTAGGGAGTGATTGGGAGCTGGATCCTCTAAATTCAATTTGTATTTTCCCTCGATAATCAACATAATCAACATTGATATCATCATTTATTAAAGTTCGTTCGTTTGCGCCTCGATAGACAATAGTCATATCTGCATTGATTTTCGGTTCATCCAAAATCTCTTGACTATTAATCGTTTCAATTAGTATGATAGGGAGATTTGAAGATTCAAAATCAACACCTTCTCCAGGAGCCTGAAACCAGTCTGGAGTATTGCGGTAGTCATTAGACTGATTGTTGATCCCAAATGAGAGAAAGGGAATAGCCGTGAAATCTGAAGAAGTGTTACTCTCATTGTGCACTTCTACAGCGAGAATGTTTTCTCCAGTACGCAAGAGATCTACATCAAGTGAAAAAGAGGGAGGAGTCAGATTCCGATAAAGTAGTGCCTCATGCAGACCTTCAGCGGTTTGATTAAAGGCTGGAGGATTCCCCGAAATCTGATCCCGGGCAATCTCAATACCGTTGAAATATGCAACAAAACCGTCATCATAATCCATATGAAATAGGGCCTGATCAATAGCCTCGATATCAACTACCTCAAAAACCTTCCTTAGATATACGGAAATACTAGGATTGGTTAGCTGAGTTTGGTCATCATCATCACCATAACCGAACCCACTTATTCCATTATTCCACTCTGAATCGTCATAATCTAGAGTATTCCATGTGCCATCAGGTTGGCTAGTTGGCAGTAAGTAAGTGTAATCATCTCTCTCAAGTACCACAGATTCCCAGTGGTCAACCTGTCCTTGGCAAAGAAGAAGGCGGAAGAGTGTAAGTATAGAAAATATTAGTAAGCGCATTGAGATGAGTTTGTCCTTGCAATATCAACTGCAAATAATTAATACCAAAAAAGCCGATAGACTATTTAAAGTTATCGGCTTTTGACGTGTCTAAGTCCTGTTTATAGCGCTTTATGCGAACCGTCGCAAAAAGTTGGCGAGTTGCTATGCTTACACATGCACATATATTTAGTCTCTGACTTTTCTGCTTTAAATAGAACTGGTGTGAAACTCGTTGGCTTGTGAGAACCATCGCAGAAAGGTTGGTTTTTAGACTGTCCGCATGAACACCAAGCGTAAGTTTTTCCTTCTTCTAGTTCAACTGGTTTTGGCTGTTTGGCCGCTATGACTGGTTCTGACATTTATATTTTTTATTGTTTGAACAATAAATGTACTAACATCTAATGTTATTTGCTCTATTAAGAAATCTATTTCGGTACAATTTTTAGACCTTTCTAGTCTATTACCGCATCCGGACAAATGTAGGTAGGAGAGATGCCCGAAGTTGTAATCCTCATATCAGCGTATTTCTCCAATGTATTGCCAGTGAGAACAAGAGCGGTATCTAATCCGAATTTATTTCCTCCGAGAATATCTGTTCCCAGTGTGTCACCTACCATCAGGATTTTACTTCTATCGGTGGTTCCTCCTTGTTGAATAGCATGCTCATGAGCAAAAATGAACATCTGTGCATCTGGCTTACCAAAGCGGATAAAACTTTTTCCCGAGATATTTTCTAACATATTAGCCAGAGCTCCTGCTGCTATGGCAACTTCACTCTTCGAAGTGGGGTAGGTTTTGTCAGTATTTGAGACAATCGCAGGGATATTAACTGTTCTGAGAAGATTTAGTGCTTTGTTTATATCAAGTTGCCAGTCATACCCTTCATCATCCATAAATACCAATGCACTAATATCAGAGGCATTTTCCAAGTCTAAATCTGCAATGGAAATCGTGTTGATACCACTAGTCTGCAAGTAATGTGCAGATTGCTTGGTTCCCAAGTATGCCACTGTCCCCTTCTTTACTTTGAGTTTTAGGTATTCTCTCGCCAACATACCCGAAGAAACTATCTTCTCCTTAGTGATGTGTTTCAAACCTCGATCTTGATAATCTTGAGCCAACTCCAATGGTCCTCTAGAGGCATCATTAGTAATGATGAAGTAATTTATGTTATGTTCTTCCAGATAATTAAATGTACTCTCAATTCCTGCTATTAGTCCGCTGTGATTTTTGAGAACTCCAAATGCATCAAAGAAGATGGTACTATATTTATCAACAACGTATCTGAATGGTGTTAAATGCATTTTTTTAAAGGTTAAGTGCTTTGAGTAATTTCTCTTCGTTAAATGACTTTTCAAGGTTTGGAAAGTATAATTCATGTGCTTCAAACTGAAGCTTAGAGGCATACAGTTCATGGAAAAAATACCTACCATCTTTTATAACATAATTCAGTATAAAGAACCGATAGGATTCCTTAAGGATCTTAATTTCTTCTGTAGAAAGAGGAAATACCTTGTGATAAGACTTTAAGAAAATAATGAACCTATCCTCCATCAGCGGATCCAAAAGATAGCTAAATACAGTTCGATCTCCGGCAGATGAGCAAACTCTACTGAAAAAGTAGAAGTCCATCATTCTGGTGCTCATTCTAAACCAGTCATAATCCCATCGACTAAAAAAGCGATAGTCATTTTTGACGGAGAAGTTACCAATGTTCCAATCGACAAATACTGGAATAGATGGCATTCCTGAAACTCCGATTTTATCGCAGTTTTCTACGAACAAATCGCATTGTTTCCTAATACTATCTTCCTGTCCTCTATGCTCAAATTTTCCTTGGGGGGTATCCAATATCTCAAGCAAATGTCGGATGTCATCTTCTGTTTGCTTAGAGTTGGGGGGGAGGGTGTTTTTTACAATGAAACAAGCTTTGTGAAATTTAGCGAGTTCTTCCCCTAAAAGCATGATTTGAGCCTCAGATTGAATCCTTTGTGGTTTTTGATCTATTTCAATAGGGTTATAGAAAACCACCCAGGCATCCAATAGACTATCTGTATGCCGATAAACATAGAGGTCTCCAAATTTGGTTAGAGATTTGGCTAAAAAATTCTCGAATGGTTTGTGAAGGTTATTAGCTAATGAGTTAATAATCGCATGATCCTTCACGAAATGCTCAAACCTTCCAAAATAGGAAAGTTTGGCGATGATTATCTCATTATCCTCAAACCGGATTCTGTAAACGTGATTGGTGGAGACTTTAGCACTAATATCCTCAATAGTTTTGATAGTGCGTGAATTGTCGTAATCGTTCCAGGCATCTTGAATGATACCTATGAAGTCAATGTTTTGATACATATATTAGATGATTTCGAAATATCTTTTTAATTCCCAATCGGTTACCTGATTGGCGTATTGCCTACATTCCCATTCTCGAGTAGCTACGAAATGGTCCACAAATTCAGAACCCAAGATTTCTCGCGCTAAACTACTTTCCTTCATATTCTGAGTAGCTTCCTTTAGGCTTGTCGGTAATTTTCCATTTGAGGTATCCTTGTATCCATTTCCTTTGGTAACAGATTGCAACTTTATATTATTCTCTATTCCATATAGACCAGATGCGAGTGCAGCAGACATGGCTAAGTAGGGGTTTACATCTGAGCCGGGCACTCTCATCTCCACTCGGGTTGATTCAGCGCTAGGATTGATTACTCTAAGAGCAGTCGTGCGATTGTCTCTACCCCACGTGAGCGTGGTTGGTGCCCAAGCACCTTCTACTAACCGCTTATAGCTATTTATAGTAGGGGCGTACATTGGCAGAATAATTGGCAATAATAGAAGCTGACCAGCCATAAAACTTTTCATTTCTTCTGAGATCCCATCCTCAGCTGTGCTAGAGTGAAATATGTTTTCATCATTCTTCCATAAACTCTGATGGATGTGACCGCTACAGCCAGGTAGATCATGATTCCATTTCGCCATAAAACTTGCCGTAATACCATGTTTGGATGCTATCTCTTTCACTCCAGATTTAAACAAGACTGCCCGATCCGCGGCTTCTAAAATATCTGAATATCGAATAGCAGCTTCATATACCCCGGGTCCAGTTTCAGTATGTAACCCCTCTATTGGAATTCCAAAATCATTTAGAAGAGTAAAGAGATCGTTAAAGTATGGACTCTTTTGTGATGCTCTTAGAACGGAGTATCCAAACATACCGCTGGTTAAAGGTTGTGGATTTTGATTGTTTTTAATCGCTAGAGAATCGGCTGTTTCTTCAAAATTAAACCATTCAAATTCTTGAGAAAACTTGGTTTCATAACCACTCTTAAGGGCTCGATTAGCAATTCGTTTGAGTAAGGTTCTTGGACAGGCGGGATGATTGATCTCGCTAAAATCTCCAAGCACAAATGGCACTTCATCATCCCAAGGGATTTTCCTTAGCGTGTTGAGGTCAAATTGGAATTGGGCGTCTGGATATCCTGTATGCCAGCCGGTTACTGTGGTATTATCATATCCAGTATCGTTAAGATCCCACCCAAAAACAACATCACAAAATCCCGATCCCGAACTTAAACCTTCAATGAATTTGTCCTTGTGTATGATTTTCCCTCTAAGCACTCCATCTATATCAGTGATGGCTACCTTAATTCTTAGTTCTTTACTTTCCTTAATCTGGGCAATAAGGTCTTTTGGAGTCATTAGTATGGATGGGTTTTGTTGTTCAATACACCCAATAATCTAAATCTCAATGAGAATCAGGTGACTTCTCTAAGTTATCCAAATCTTCAATCATCAATTCGAGCTTTTGAATAATTTCTTTGTTCCCTAAGCCACCATTTTCTAATAGAGAGTCCATTTCATCATAAATAGCTATTTCATATTCCTTTTTCTTACCGGTAGAATACATGAGTGAATTCTTGATATGAACCATTCCGTATTTGAGTGCAAGTTTTGCTTTGGAGGATTCGTGGGATTCTATAAAATGCTCAGAGACTTTTAGCTCAGCATAAGTGAGTGCATTTAACGTTCGATCGAAGGCATCGTTTAGTTGGTTGATGTCAAAATCCTCATGCTTCATTTCCTCAAGTAATGCTCGCAGTGTTTGAACCGCCGCTTCAACTTTTTCACGACTTTCTTCATCTAAATCCTGTTCAATATCTATGATGGCATCTATCGCCAACTCTAGTTGAAATAGACCTCTGCCTTTTGCGTGCTCTGTAAAATACTGCTTCGTGTTGGATAAAAGTAAGTCTGGCTCCAACGCTGCTTCTGATAGTGTAGTCGGTGCTATGTTGTGAGTTAGCTCTTTGACTAATTGAAAAACAGCATAGACGCCTATCAAGAAAAGAAAATACCCAATAATTTTTTTCAAAACATTAACCGTTTAAGTGTATCGGTAATTTACAATTACATTGCGCATCAAACTAGGTAAATTCGGTTTGTAAAGGAGTTTTGAAGATGAAAACTAAATTTGATCAGTCATATTGGGAAAAAAGGTATCAGTCTGGTCAGGTAGGATGGGACATTGGAAAGGTCTCTACCCCGTTAAAGGAGTATATAGATCAGCTGACACAGAAAGAAATGAGTATTCTTATTCCCGGTGCTGGTAATGGTTATGAAGCGGGCTATTTATGGAAACAAGGTTTCGAGAACACACACATTCTTGATATTTCTAAAACTGCTCTGGATAATTTCAATAGTGCTTTTCCTTATTTCTACTATAAAAATATACACTTAGGTGATTTCTGGGCACATCAAGGAAAGTATGATGTCATATTGGAACAGACGTTTTTTTGTGCCATTGATATACATTTGAGAAAGTCCTACGTGGAGAAGATTCATGATCTACTTGTGCCAAATGGAAAGGTCATAGGATTACTTTGGAGTGAGGAAATGGGTGGTGATGCGCCTCCATTTGGTGGATCAATAGGCGAGTATCGGGAACTATTCGAAGATTTATTTAGCATCGAGATAATGGAAGAAACTCATAATTCCATTGCGACCCGGGCTGGTAGAGAACTTTTTATTAAACTGATTAAGAAATGATAGATTTTATTCTAATCAAATACGCACATTTCATTGGGATCTTTGCTGTAGTTGCTTCATTATTTACTGAGTTGGTACTGATCAAACCCAAGGTCACTTCTGAGACAATTCGCTTGCTCTCGAAGATTGACGGAATCTATGGACTAGGAGCCATAATAACTGTTGGGGCTGGTTTGGCAATGTGGTTTGGGTTGGGTAAGCCCGAAGCGTTCTACACCAATAACCTTCTTTTTCTTTTCAAGGTAGGTGTATTTTCCATAGTGGGTTTATTGTCGGTCTGGCCGACGATATTCTTTGTGAAACATAGAAAAGCAGAGGGAGAGGAGCTCGTTGAAATTCCAAATGGAATTCGCGTAAGTATTTTAATTGAAGTGGTTTTGCTCCTAGTAATCCCAGCTCTTGCAGTACTTATGGCTAATGGAATTGGTTCGTTTTAGGTTATAGGATACGCTAATCCACAGTATTTGCCATGATGAGTAAAGCTGAGAGGAAGCAGAGACTCGGAAAGGCACGGTAAGTCATTCTCGTCCTTAGTTATCAATTGATTCGCATTTGCATTGAGTAGTAACAAAGCTCGCTCGCGAACATCTTCTGAAGGATTTATTTTTACTCTTTTCCAAATGGAGTAGTTGAAAGGTGTATTGTCCAAAGAACAAACTGCTAATATACGATTTACCTCAATTATGAAATGTCCGCTAATATCCTCTGATTGAAATCTAAATGAAGTCTCACTTTTCTGAATTTTGATTGGAATCGACTTTGGGTCAAAAGGCTCAATCTTTCTTCGACACTTGAAAATGGACTCTTTGGCAGTCCAAAGTAACCAGAAGATATGATCTTGAGGATCATATTGGTCGAGGGGATGTGTAATTAATTGGAGTGTTCTATGATCTCGAGGTTTTAGGAGTGGGTCTGTAAGATCGACGAGATCAATGCCTATCACTGCGCTTAGCTAACAATTATTTCATGGTCTATGGAGTAGACCATTCCTTTCTCTCCATCATCAGCTTGTTCATGGATATATTCAACAGGGATATCTTCTTCGAATAATTCATAGAATACTTCCCAATGTTTGTCAAACCCCATGAAACCTTCATAAGGAATGTCATTGTATAACTCTATTCTTACAATGTTTTTTCCCCTTTTGATTTTATCGCTAAACCCGACCGCAACTTCTTCTTGTTTCTTCTCGGGTCCATTTCCACTATCGAAAATTTGCTCACCATTGACCAATAATTTCACTTGATTGTCAATCTTGTAAAACTTGATCCAGTATTCCTCGATTTCTGATTGATTGATTATTCTTTCATCCTCTTGGGAAGGAAACTCAGTAGATTTCTTGGAAGAACAACTAGTGAGACTAATCGTGAGAACAAATACTGCAATCTTGCTGATACGTACAATATCCATTTCAGTAAGAATTTATTCTAGGATTAAGCTTCAAGTTTTTCAGCAATGATATCAAGCGCATCTCCAACGGTATCCATTTTTCCAATGAAGTCATCTTCAATTATGATATCAAATTTTTCTTCAATGTCAAGGACAATATCTACCATGTGAGCAGAATTTATCATTAAATCGTTGATCAAATCAGAATCCTCAGAAATGTCTGTGGTCAAGCTTTTTTGATCGATGTAAGGATCCATAATGGCTAATAAATCCTTTTTAATTTCTTCTCTTTTCATATTCTATTTTTTCCACTTCCGTAGTACCAAACAACAGTTTAGGTCTCCAAATCCGAAGTTCGATTTTATAACAGTTTGAATGTCTTTTTTGATTAATGCTTTAGGGATTTTTTCTATCGGCACCAAGCTTTCTATTTCAGGATGAACTGTATCTAAGTTGATATTAGGATGAATAAATCCTTCAGACAACTGCAAAGTACATGCCACAAGTTCAATAGATCCTGCTCCGGCCACACAGTGACCTATCATAGATTTTGGTGTGTTGATATAAGGGAATTCCTCCTTTTTTAAGTTCAAAGCGTTGCTCCAATTAATCACTTCATAAGGGTCTCCCTTGGTGGAAGTTAAATGTCCTGATATTAGGTCAATTTCATTAGGTTTTACCTCTGAACGTTCGAGAGCTGTTTGGATACAATCCACGACAGCTTCTGGATTTTGAGCGGTCATTGAACCGCCATCAGTTTGACCACCAGAGTTTACTTCGCCTCCTAAGATTTCGGCGTAAATAGTCGCTCCTCTTGCTTCGGCAGCTTCTAGAGACTCTAGCACCAAAGCTCCAGAACCACCACTTGGTACAAATCCAGCACTCGTTGCGCTCATTGGACGGGAGCCGTTTTCAGGATGATCGTTTGAATCGCTAACTAAGACGCGCATGGCGTCAAACCCACCCCAGATATACCTTCCATCACCTTCTGAGCTACCACAGAGCATGCGTTCCATCTTACCTGATTGAATCATTTCAAATCCTTGAAGTACAGCTTCACTACCTGTGATACAAGCTGAACTATTCGAAAAAATTCTTCCTCTAAGTCCTAGAATACTATTGAGGTAAGCACCACCGCCACTACTCATGGATTCAGGAACAGATCGTGATCCAAGCTTTCTGTGATTTCCTTGATCAATCGTATAGATTTTGGAGTCAATAAAGCTATCCAAGCCCAAAGCACCACTTCCAAATATCATCCCTGTTTTGCGATCATAACTTCCTGGTGCAATTTCAAGTCCAGCATGGTTCCATGCCTCTAAGCCGGATAGGCAGGCATAAATAACGGCATTGTTCTTTAGCTTATTCGCGATAAATGCAGGAAGGTGAGCATCCTTATATTCTTGCGTCAACTGAGGTTTACCACCTATCTGACATTTGAAGTTGATCTTCTCGAGATTTTCATACCGCTCGATTCCTGATTTCCCAGCCTTCAGAGCATCTCTAAATTCTTCTACGTTGAGGCCATTTGGTGAAACAACGCCCATTCCTGTTATAACTACTCTCTTCTTCAAGATCTAACTTCGTCTATTTAAAGTATAAGGCAAGTAAGCTTACGTATCCCACCAAAATAAGTGAGCAAATTTATGAGAGAATTTTAAGAGTAGCTATTAAAGCGTAATTAAGCATCAAATGAGTTTTTTTGTGAAGCATCTTCGCCTGATGTCTTCGTCCTTTGCACTTTCGTATGAAGCCCACAGATTATTGACATTAGTATTGTCTTCGAGCATTTGTCCACTAAATAAGTACTTGATTTTATGCTTCTGAAGTCCTTTGTACAAAGACTTCCATAGCAGCGCCTGAGCACCTCTTTTAGTGGCTGCCACTAAGAAGAAATCAACGGTATCGTTAAAGAAAAATGCTTTTAGA
Source organism: uncultured Marinoscillum sp. (assembly GCA_964351885.1). Taxonomy (GTDB): domain Bacteria; phylum Bacteroidota; class Bacteroidia; order Cytophagales; family Cyclobacteriaceae; genus Marinoscillum. The sequence goes on along the minus strand of CAYGPP010000049.1, from coordinate 7,186 downwards.
ACATGAATGAATCCAAAGGGGTATAGGTGACCTTTGGCTTTTTTGAAAGCATTAGACAATGAGGGAAAGGTTATTGCAAAACCAACTACTTGGTCATTTTTATCAACTACCATTGCCACTAAATCTTTCTTTATCAAGCCGAAATATGAATCAATATAGTATGCAATCTGCTTTTCGTTCAACGGATAGTATCCATACAAATGAGCGTATGACTCATTAAGTACCTCAAATACTTGATGGGCGTATTTAAGTATTTCTTTTCCTGATTTGAATGTCTTAATACTCAAACCATATCGTTCTTGAACCAACGCTCCAGCTCTTTCTAATTTTTCTCCAATATCGTCTGGGACAATAAATCTAGTTTCTGTCCAATCAACGACTTTTTCCATCCCATAGGATTCAAAATGATCACGATAGTAAGGGAAATTATACGTTGTAGCTTGTGTGGAGACTTGATTAAAACCTTCTATCAAGGCACCTTGAAAATCTAGATCAGTGAATCCTAATGGACCGTGAATGATATCTAGGCTCTGGGACTTACCCCAATTCGACACTTGATCGAGTAAAGCAGTAGAAACATCATAATCATCTATGAAATCCGCCCAGCCGAATCTAATTTTCTTTTCTTGCTTAGACTCTTCACCATGTATTATTCCCGCTATCCGTCCGGAGGCCGTACCATTTTTATAGGCAATCCAAAGTTTGCACTCAGAGATTTTGAAAGCAGGGTTTTTATCTTTTGACAATGTGCTCAATTCGAACTCCATGATAGGAGGGACAAATTGCTTCACACCGGCATAGAGCTTCCAATGAAGCTTTATGAATTGCTTAAGATCCTTTTTGTTTTGGACTTCCCTAATTTCTATTGACATAGGATCAGATTAAATTATTCTCGTGGTAATAGTTTAAAGCTTCTTTGAAACCATTTTCTAAAGGGTAATTGATTTTTAATGGTACGTTACCGCGTTCTGCTGAAAAATCATAATCCCAGTTTTGGGAGATTTCAGAGTAATGCTCTAAAGAAAGTTCAGGTGTTCTATTCAGATTTCGGTTGATAATGTCTGATATAGAAAGTAAGAATTTTACAATTGATTTTGGAACCTTTAGGTTTCCACTTTTCCTATTTAATACATTCTCCAGAACCTGTTTTAGGTCTTTGTGCATATATACTTGCCCATCTTCCATGTGCACAATTTTATTCGAATGAGTCATCGAGCAATCGATCACATTATCTGCTACGTCTTTCGCGTTAATCAAAGTCATTTTGTGATTAGCTGAAGTCATAAGTGGATAGATACCCAACTTTACTGCTTTGATTAGTGGCACAAACTGAACGTCCCTTGACCCATAAATGCCTGCAGGTCGGAAGATCATAAAATTGATGCCTGATTTCTGAATATTGTCTTCTGCTATTAATTTACTTCTGCCGTAGTTGGAAGCAGGGCCATTATTTCCAACTGGACCTTTTGCTGCCAAGGACGAGATATAAGCAAAAACTCCCTCTGGTTTTAATATGCCTTTCTCCTTGATAGCGGCTATGAGGTTGTTCGTCAATATTACATTGACTTTTAGGTAGTTATCTAGCGTGTAGGATTTTGTAAGTCCAGCATTGTGTATGATTAAGTCAAAATCTCCCAGGTTATCTAGTGCCATTTTGATGCTCTCGATGGACGAGTAGTCTATTTGCACTGTGTCAAACCCAGAAAGATGCTGAATATTTGAGAGGTTAGCGCCTTTGCGAAGTAAAGTCGTAACCTGATATCCTTTTAATAACGAGCGTTCAACAAGATGACTACCTAAGAATCCATTTGCTCCAGTTATTAAAACTCTCATTCAGTCAAAAAATCCAATTTCCTTAGCGGCCGTATGTAATACCTCAGCAGCTTTATCTATTTGCTCATGCGTGTGGGAAGACATAATCGAGAATCGAATCAAAGAATCTTCTGGTGATACCCCAGGGGAAACTACTGGGTTAACGAAAACTCCACGATCAAAAAGCATTTTTGTCAATTGGTAGGCCTTCATGTTGTCCCGAATGAATATTGGAACAATAGGGGTTTCGGAAGCTCCTGTATCAAAACCCAATTCCTTCATGACTTTGAGCGTGTAGTTAGTATTATCCCAAAGCCTCAAACGATAAGAGTCATCAGTCTCCATAATGTCTAAAGCAGCCAGCGCGGAGGCAACAGAAGGAGGAGTAATACTCGCTGCGAAAATCATCGATTTCGAGTGGTGTTTCAAATAGTTGATCGTGTCTTCATCCGAAGCGCAAAATCCACCCAATGACGCAAATGATTTACTAAGTGTACCTCCAATAATATCTACATCATCAGTAAGGCCAAAATGATCTGGTGTACCACAACCATTTTTTCCTATCACACCAATTGCATGGGCACAATCGGTCATTACTGCGGCATTATATTTTTTGGCTAATGCAACCAACTCTGGGAGTTTGACGATGTTCCCTTCCATACTAAATATTCCATCAACCACAATAAACTTGAAAGCATCAAATGGTACTTTTCTGAGCTTTTGCTCTAAAGACTCCATATTGTTGTGTCGAAAAACAATTGATTGTGCTTGCGATAGTTTTGCGCCTTCATTGATAGAAGCATGATTCAATCTATCAAGGAACAAATAATCACCTTTACCGGCAATGGTTGGAAGTACTCCTATATTCACTTGAAATCCTGTGCTATAAAGTGCTACAGCAGGTTTATTGAGGAATTTAGCTAGTCTAGCCTCCAATTCGGTGTGCATATCACTCGTCCCGTTCATATAACGCGAACCTGATAAACTGGAGCCATACTTCTTGATAGCCTCGATTGCTGCTTCTTTAACTTTCGGATGTGTGGTGAGTCCTAAGTAGCTATTCGAGCCGAACATCAATACTTTTTTCCCTTCAACCATCACTTCAGCGTCCTGACCTGATTGAATATTTCGGAAGAAGGGATAGAAACCTAGTGCTTTGACTTTTTGAGGTTCTTGATAAGACTTATACCTGTTGTGTAGAATGGTACTCATTAAAAATCTTTCTCTTGAAAGTGATAATTTGAAACTAGTTTGTAAAACTACCTAGAATGATTGAAAGTTTTGAGCCTTAAAAAGCTTTCTTAAGCTACTCATCTATGAATATCTATTTGTGTCAGTGCATTGTTTCGTTTGGTTGCCCAAAGCCCTCTAAGAAATGCTACTTTTGTTTGTAAACAGCAATAGTAATGTCGAAAGTGAGGATCGCTTTTTTTTTGGATGTAATGGAGGAAGATTTTGATGGTGTAGCCATCACGATGCATCAAGTTATCCAACGTATATCAAGAGATGAGTTCGACCCAATTTTCATTACTCCACAACCTCCCAAAAAGGATTTAGGTTATTCGATTTATGTCTGTCCTTCCGTTAAACTTCCTGAAAAGGATAAGGAATATAAGATAGCTCTTCCATGGAAAATGAAGAATCTGACTCAGATCTTGGATGAATTTGAGCCTCAGGTTATTCATTATAGCAGTCCAACGTTTTTGGGAAACTTTGCAGTCAAGTATGCTCGTAGAAATGGAATACCAGCTACCACGATTTACCATACGCATTACCCAAGTTTCACTAGTTATTATTTCAAATTCATACCTAAAGTTGATTTATTATTTGCTCCAGTATTTAGTTGGTTATACAAACTCTATCGCAAGACGGACGTAGTGTTTGCGCCTACAGAGTCGATGAGACAGTATTTGCGAGGGATCAATGTGAAGGAAGAGAAACTTAGAATTTGGGGGAGAGGAGTTAGCACTGGTCGGTTTAGCCCTAAAAAGAGACAAAACGGTCTTTGGTCGAAAGTGCCAGAAGGAAATAGAGTTGTATTGTTTGTAAGTAGACTTGTACGAGAAAAGGAACCTGAGACGTTACTGAGGCTTTATCATGTTATTGATGAGGCCAGATCTGATATTTCCTTGGTAGTAGTTGGTGATGGACCTACTAGAGCGTATTTGGAAGAATCAATGCCCAATGCAACCTTCACCGGGACATTAAATGGGGAAGATTTGGCAAAAGCGTATGCCTCTGCAGATGTATTCGTTTTTCCATCGACCACTGAGACATTTGGTAATGTAGTTCTAGAGGCCATGGCCTCTGGACTTCCTGTGGTAGCGGCAGCCAAAGGCGGTCCCGTAGATATTGTGCAACAGGGGATCACAGGAGCTTTAGTGGAACCTCAAAATGAGCAGGCATTTTTCTCGGAAATCATCAAGCTTTTGGACAATCAGGAATACTACCAAAGCGCAAAATCAGCTGCTTTAGCACATGCAAAATCTCAAACTTGGGAGCGTTTGTGTAAGGATTTATTCAGCACATATAGTTCGCTTGCAAAGGCAAATTGATTCAATCTAGTAAAGAGACTATCCCTTTTGTGTTTTCCAACAGAAATTCCTCAACCACTTTTAAGTTTTCTAGATCGTTATAAGTCGCATGGTAGTAATCCTCCATCATTGACGTTCTGCTTTTTCCGCCTGTTGAGGTGACGTGGTAGAGGTACCTTTTTGGTTTGGCCGGTTTCGGGATGACCCATATTGGTTTATGAAAATAATGCTTTGGCAAAACCACTTGGTACTTTTTATAAATTGGCTCGACACAATGCCAATAAACCAACTGATTTCTTGGGTGGATGTCGTTATACTTGGCTCCTTCATTACGTGAAGCATGAATCCACTTATCAATGATTTCTTTTCCTATTTCATTATTACGGACAATCACGAATCCCGCATTGGGCTTTTTCTTTCCAGTAATCTGAAACTTTGTATCATTTGCCATGAGAATATTTGTTTCTGGCTTTTGATACTTTTCTATGAAGTATTCAATTGATCGTTCAGGATTGATTATTACGGTATCTGCATCTAGCAATACTACGAACGATTCTTCTCCTTTTTCTCCAAAACTTAATTCGTCTTTTAGAAAATCAATCTTCGTCCAATTGATATGCATGTCAGTTACCGTTTGAGATCGTTGAATATGGTAGTGGTACCCATGCATCAAAGCATATTTCTTGGTAGAAGCGACGCTGTATTTAGCGTACTCGTCTATATTCGGGGTGACTAATTGGATGATAGTGATTTGAGCCATTTACAAGAGTTTTTAATCGCTAGCATCGCAAATGTGCATTTATTTTGGATGAAGCATCTATGTTTTCGGTAGTTGATTGTAATAATTTTTGGAGTCCGTCAGGAGGAGGGGTTAGACGGTATCATCTGGAGAAGATGGAGTTCTACAAGAATCGCAAGGATGTGCGCTACGCCTTTGTCATGCACGACAAAGAAACTTTTTCTGAGCAGATAGGGGAGAATGCCTATATCGAGCATCTTAGAGTACCAAAAGTTTATGGGAACTGGGAGTATCGCTATCTTGTAAAACGCAAGCCTTTAGCACCAATATTGAAGCGGCTGAACCCCGATGTAATTGAGATCGGGTCGCCCTATTTCATGCCAAGAATAGTCAATAGAATCATAGAAGAGGAAGGGTTGAAATCAAAGATGTTAGGCTTTTGGCATGCAGACTTCCCTGTGACTTATATTAAAAGATTTCTTGAAAGCACCGGAGAGATTTTTGCTCAAATGGGGGAGAAGCAAGCTTGGAGCTATGCTCGTAAACACTATAATCGAATGTCTGGTGTGATGGTCTCCAGTCGGTTAATCAAAAACCGAATGGAAAGTGAAGGACTTGAGAATGTTCATTTTCTTCCGCTAGGGGTTGATAGTGCATTTTTTGAACCATCTCGAAAAGATGAGGAATTTAGTCTGAAGCTTAAAGGAGGAGTTAAGGATCGCCTTTTGATGTTTTTTCCGCACAGATTCAGCAAGGAGAAGGGGCTTGATGTTATTTTAGATGCATATCCGCTAATGTGTGCGGAGTTGGAATATGAGCCAGTTTTGATCATAGCAGGCATGGGTCCGTACGAATCTTTAGCAAAGAAGGCAAGTGAAAAATATAAATATGTCCATCTGAGAGGCTTTATCGAAAGCAAAGAGGAGATGGCCAAGTATTATGCAAGTGCTGATATTGGTTTTGCGTTGAGTCGATGGGAGACTTTTGGACTTTCTCTGCTTGAGTCGCTAAGCTCCGGTCTTCCACTTGTAGCAGCCAATGAAGGAGCGGCATTTGAGCATATCCATGAATCTGGAGCTGGATTGGTATTGGATGAGGTCACACCTCAATTAGTTGCTCAAGCAGTGGTCAAACTCGACAATCAGCCTTTGGAGGAGCTAAGAGTGAAGGCACGGAATTATGCTGCTGGATTGACTTGGGATAGCTGTTTCGAGAATCAGCTGATGCTCTACCAATCAATCAAATAGTCTCCAATCATTTTCAAAATAGCGATAGAGCGCATCGTTATTGGTGTTGTCTGCATTGGCTGTATCACGTAATCCTTCAGTTTTGAAATGAGGGTAGGCTAACAATCTGCAATACGCAAAGTCGGCTTTGATCAATGTCCGACCAATATTTTTTTTTGCCAGATGACCACTCAACCAAATATCATCAGCGAACATGGCTTTCGATGGAGAAATAGAAAAATCGAATATTTGATTATCAAAAAAGGTTTTTTTAATCGCGTAAGAGCTTGCCCCTTGTAATATTTCCACATCAACATCTCCTTGGATGTTGGCTTTTGGATCTATTATTTTCAGCCCAGCTCCCCGTAATATCTTCTTGTCTTGATGTTCCAATGATTGAGGTGTTTTCCAACCACAAAGTGTCAGTGCATTTTTCGGATACTTTTCGCTAGCCTCAAAATATACCTTGAGTAAATCTTTGGGATAAACCTGATCATCATCTAATATCACCAATAATGCATCGGAAGGTATGTCTGGATTTTTTAGTGAGGGCAATGATTTGGATGCAGGCCCTAGATCTTCCGGTATCCAATTGACCTTAATTGAAGTTTGATCTCTCAAAAAAATAGGCAAGCTGTATGGATTTCCTTTTAACGATTTTTCAGGAATATTAAGAATGATTGAGTTTGCTGCTAAGCTTTGATCAATCAGGGAATTGAGTGTATCCTTAATTTTAAAGATCCTCTCTGGGGTGGTAGTGAGGGAGACGTAAATATTCATATCACCAGAAGCGATATCACGAGTAAGCGAGCCTGAAAGGCTGATTTTCAGGTATCTGAATAGCTCGGAAACGACTGACATTGACTAAACGTGAC
>CAYGPP010000048.1:10046-23187 GCA_964351885.1 uncultured Marinoscillum sp. | reverse complement strand
GCACTGGCAGCCAAACAAACATTCAACTCATAACCACCACCCCTTCCTATGGAAAATTTTAATTGGCTCGAAAAATATCCTAGCTCAGTTTCTCATGAAATTGACGCTGATGCCCACCCATCTTTGGTGGAATTTTTAGATGATTGCGTAGAAAAGTATCAGGATTTGCCGGCCTATGAAAACATGGGTGTTGAAATTTCATTTAAGGAATTGGGTGAACTGAGTTCTGCTTTTGCCAATTATCTGATTCATGAGACTCCTCTCCAAAAAGGTGATAGCGTAGCGCTACAAATGCCGAATGTCATGCAATATCCAGTTGCTCTGTTTGGAGTATTAAAAGCTGGCATGGTTGTCGTCAATACGAATCCACAGTACAAACCCTCTGAAATGGAACATCAATTTGTGGATTCCGGAGCTAAGGGCATTATCCTGCTGAACACTTTTGCTTTTAAATTGGAAGAAGTACTCGCCAAGACCAAAATTGAAACAGTCATTATTGCGGAGGTTGGGGATTTGCTCGGATCTATGAAAGGGGCAATAGTTGATTTTATGATTAAGCGAGTGAAACGCATGGTACCTGAATACCATTTACCAAAAGCCATTGATTTTCAGGATGTTGTAAAGACTGGTAAAAAATACACTTACACCAAACCTAAAATTAGGAATACAGACCTTGCCGTTCTTCAATACACAGGAGGAACTACTGGAGTAGCTAAGGGAGCGGCATTAAGTCATAGGAACCTAATAGCCAACGTAGAACAAGTCTCTGCTTGGATGAAGCCAAAGCTCCTCGAAGGACAAGAGGTCACAATCACGGCTTTGCCATTGTATCACGTCTTTGCCCTCACTGTGAATTGCTTTGGGATGTTGAAAATTGGTGCGAAGAGCGTGTTGATTACTGATCCAAGAAAGATGAACGATTTCATCAAAGTACTGAAGGGGCAAAAATTCTCAGTGATCACTGGTGTAAATACCCTTTTCAATGGATTGGCGAATAGAGACGAATTCAAGGAGTTGGATTTTAGCCATCTCAAAGTTTCTGTAGCTGGAGGGATGGCTTTACAAGATGCCGTAGCTAACAAATGGAAAACCATCACAGGAAATGATATTGTGGAAGGTTATGGGCTTTCTGAGACGTCTCCTCTCCTCACCTGCAATCCAATAGACGGAAGTCACAAGCTAGGAACTATAGGACTGCCTGTTCCGTCAACAGAAATCAAAATAGTAAACGATGATGGTAAGACCCAAACAGTTGGAGAGTTTGGTGAACTCTACGCCAGAGGCCCTCAAGTCATGACTGGCTATTGGCAAAATCCTGAAGAGACGGCCATTGTTATGGATGGTGATTGGTTCAAGACAGGCGATATTGCTTACTTCGATAGTGAAGGATTCTTAAAAATAGTTGATCGTAAAAAAGAAATGATCAATGTCTCTGGGATGAAGGTTTTTCCTAACGAGGTGGAAAATGTGATAGCTCAAATTAAAGGTGTCTTGGAAGTTGGAGTGATTGGGGTTGAGCATAAGAACTCTGGAGAGGTAGTGAAGGCATTCATAGTGAAATCTAATCCATCACTTACCGAAGAAGAAATCATGAAACACTGTAGAGACCATCTGGTCGCCTACAAAATGCCCAAGTTTATTGAATTCAGAGAAGAGTTACCCAAATCCAATGTGGGCAAGATCTTGAGGAAAGAGCTGAGAAAAGAAGAATTAGCCAATGTCTAAGGAAATAGTAATCGTAGATGGAAGCTATGCTAATCCTGGAGACCTCAGTTGGGATTTACTTGAAAGTTTTGGTTCCATTAACGTATTTGAGAGAACAAATGAAAGCCAAGTAATTAATCGATGTACATCTGCAGAGGTAATTGTTACCAATAAGGTTCATTTGGGTAAGGAGCATTTTGAGCTGTTACCTAACTTAAAATTGATCGTGATTTCCGCTACTGGTACTGATCATATAGACATTGAGGCTGCCAAAGCATATAATATTCAAGTTAAGAGCGTAAAAGGTTATAGTACTCATTCGGTTGCTCAACACGTTTTCGCACTTATTATGGCACTAACAAATCGAGTAGAATCTCATAGCCAGAGTGTCAGCAACCTTGAGTGGAATACTTCTAAAGGCTTCTCCTATACCCTCAATACTATCACTGAGCTCAATGGTAAAACTTTGGGGATTTATGGTTTTGGACAAATCGGGCAACAAGTAGCTAGGATCGGTCATGCATATGGAATGCAACCATATATAGTCAGTGAACATGCAGATCCTCAAGACTATCCAGATTATCAATTTGGTTCTTTAGAATCTATGTTTGCTATTGCGGATTTTGTAAGTCTACATGCTCCACTTACTCCTCAGAATGAGCATTGCATCAACATGGACTTACTAGCAACTATGAAGACGTCAGCATTATTGATCAATACTGCTCGTGGAAAGCTGATTAATGAAGTAGACCTCAAAAGAGCATTGAATGAAAATCTTATTGCTGGAGCAGCAATTGATGTTTTATCAAAAGAGCCACCTAATAAGAGTCATCCATTAATAGGTTTGAAAAACTGCATAATTACACCACATTTGGCATGGGCTTCAAAAGAGGCCAGAACTACCTTAATCAATGCGATTAGAGATCATATTTCTAATTTTTATCAAAATCCAACCAACTAAATAGAAATTGATTTCGCTAGAATAGGTTGTATATTTTGACAAACTGTAATTCCATTAACCTTAGTTTCCTATTTTTGCTCGCATTTAACCTTCCAAATACTATTTAAATAATGAGACTAGGACAACTTTCACGAAAATTAGAGATCAGCAACAGAGAGGTTGTGTCATTCTTAGCTACTAAAGGCATTGAGATCAAAGATCATCCAAACGTGAAGGTATCAGATGAAGCTGAAGTGATTCTTATTGAAGAATTTGGGATAATTGAAAAGACTCCTTTGGAAGATCCAATAATAGTTGAAGAACCTGTTAAGGAAGAATTTATTCAGGAGGAGGTTCTAGTAGAACCAGAAATTGAAGAGACTGACATTTCAAAAGAAATTGTTGAAAACAATCCATCAGAGAGCGTAGAAGAAATTATAGTTGACGCTGAAGTCACTATTGAAGAAGAGCCTATTGTAGAGGAGACAGAGTTGGAAATAGCCACTGAATCTGATGATGTTCATCATGATGAGTCTATAACTGTTGGGGAAATGTTGGGTGATGATGATGATCCAGAGAGTGTAAAGTCTTTCGATCATGTGAAGGTAATCAAGGCTCCTAAGGTCGAGTTGCCGGGTTTGAAAGTAGTGGGTAAGATTGACCTTCCACAACCGAAAGTGGAAATGGAAGAGCCTTTACATGAAGCGCCCGAAGAATCGGAAGAAAAAAGTGAAGAATCAGCTCCTAAGGTTAGAACCATTAGTCACGATCGTAAGAATTCACGTGCTCGCCTTACTCCTCAGCAAATGGAGGAGAAACGGCAGAGGAGAAAGAAGTCAGAAGAAAAACGAAATAAAGAGGCGATTGACAGAAGAGAGCGCCAAGAACAAAAACGTCTCAAAGAGCTTAGAGAAGCTCATTACAAGGCTAAAGTTGAGAAAGCTCCCAAATCTAAATCAGTAAAACACAAAGTCTCTATTAATAAGAACAGTAAAAAAATGGCTGACCCTAAGGATCAGCCGAAATCTATGCTTGGAAAATTCTGGAAGTGGTTAAATACTTAAATCACGCTTAAACGTGCAGCCACTCCTTTTTTGCTGTCAACTCTTCCTCTGTTTCTTCATAATCAGGATCAGGAACACAACAATCTACCGGACAAACAGCTGCGCACTGTGGTTCTTCGTGGAAACCTGTACACTCGGTACATTTACCCGAAACGATATAATAGAACTCATCCGACACAGGTTCCTGCACCTCAGATCCATCTACTACAGACCCGTCTTCCATTTCAATCTCTTTCAAATCAGTGCCGTCAGACCACTTCCACTCTACTCCACCTTCATAAATGGCTGTGTTTGGGCATTCTGGCTCACATGCACCACAGTTGATGCATTCGTCGGTAATCATTATTGCCATAAGAACTTTTTATACTTAATTCATTAAGGCAACAAAGCTATAACGCAATATGTTTGTGGACAAAAGTAAAACACGATTTAAATGACTCTAAAAGAGAGAATTGAAGCATTGGTAAAATTGGCGGATCGTATTCACGAATTGACCCCTGAATCCATTTCAGATTTGTCTAGACGAGCCCAACACAACAATAAATGGTTTACAGAAGAGAACGTAGCTCATGCTTTTGAGGGTATTGCTTCAATGCTCCAAAAAAATGAGTTAGAAGAATGGCTAAGCAATTATAAAATTCCAGTAGTAGAAGTCCCCAAGATTGTAGGACTTATAATGGCTGGAAATATTCCATTAGTTGGATTTCACGACCTTCTTTGCGTACTTATTACAGGTCATTTTGCTGCAATAAAAACAAGTAGTCAAGATGAATTTCTAATGAATCAAGTCATTGATTGGCTGTTAGTTATAGAGCCAAGATTTAAAAAATATATCGAAGTAAGAGAAAGACTCACCGATATAGATGTACTTATCGCCACGGGAAGTGATAATACGGCCAGATATCTGGAATACTATTTCCGTAGACATCCAAAAGTCATTCGTAAGAACAGAACTTCGATTGCTGTTTTTGATGGGTCGGAATCAGTCGAAGATTATCAAGAATTGGCTAAAGACTTATTTTGGTACTTTGGTTTGGGATGCAGGAATATTTCCAAGATTTTCACTCCTGAACCATTTGACCACACCAAATTCTTTGAATCAATTGAGCATATGAATGACATTGGTAATCATAATAAATATCGCAATAACTATGATTACCATAAGTCAATATTACTAGTCAATGGTGTGAAGCATCTCGATAATGGATTTCTATTACTTCAGCCATCTAAGAATTTGGTTTCCCCTGTTTCCATTCTTTTTCAGGAAACCTATTCATCCAAAGAACAATTAGACAATTACTTAGCTGAGAATGAAGATAAAATTCAGTGCATTGTTGGGCATGATTATATTCCGTTCGGTCAAGCTCAAAAGCCTAAAGTATGGGATTATGCAGATGGATTGGATACGATAGCGTTCATTAATTCTTTGCAGTAAAACGAGCGTTCACACCAGGTCAGAAAGCATATGCTTCAAAATGGGTTGACACTTGTGCGTACAAGCCGGATAAAACTCTTTATGTTTCCAATTGTCTGACTTAGTAGAATTTCCCCAAAAAAATTCTGCAATAGCTAATGGGGTCATAGCATTTTGAAAAGCGTATTGTAGCAACTTTGGGGCTGCACACTCACCTGCTCCACCTGGGGGATTGGTATGATGAGTGTCCTCAAAAAGTTCTCTAAGGTTTCTTTGAAGTCCTTCTCTATTCAAGAATCGGTAATTATCAAAGATTCTTCCTTGCAGCGAATTGGAATGATCGCGTCTCAGTTGCTTTAATTCAGTAATTTTATTCGAGTTGTCTCCTTCTGAACTCTCAATTAAAGTCTTAATATCCTGGTTTATTCGAGATAACTCCTGCATGCCAAGATTTAAGAAACTCCCCTCCTTAAGCCCGTCATACACAGGTGGAACAAACCCAGTAAAATGATTCTTTCCTCCGATTTTTCCAGAAAAAGCAGCTAAAAAGCCTATTTTGTTATTACTTGCTCTCACCACCAATACGCCAAACATTTTCCCGTAAGGATTTCCGACCCCTCCTTCAGGTAATCCAAAGTTATGCTCCCAATCCCTGGCGATGATCACTTTTTGAATTTGCTCAACAGCCAATACTGAAAGTGCGTCAGGTTCGTAATCAAAAGGATCGTTCAAAGACTTTGGTGTCTCTATATGATCAATTGATTGGTCAAATTGATGAAAGTACGGATCAGATGTTGCAGCCATAAAAAACAAAAGGCTACCTACGCAAGTAAGTAGCCTCGGATTATTGTTTTATTAGATTAACCGTTATTCTGTTTTTTAATCAAATTCAAAGCAGAACCAGCATGGAACCAGCCTATTTGACTTTCATTGTAGGTATGATTAGCCGTAATCACATCAGACGAACCATCTGAATGGGTAAACTTCAAGTTCAAAGGTTTACCAGGAGCAAATCCTGTCAAATCAATGAAGTCAACAGTATCGTCTTCCTGAATCTTATCATAATCCGCTTCCTTAGCGAAAGTTAAACCAAGCATTCCCTGCTTCTTAAGATTGGTTTCATGAATCCTAGCAAAAGACTTCACCAATACTGCACTCACACCTAGATGCCTTGGTTGCATTGCTGCGTGCTCTCTTGATGAGCCCTCTCCGTAATTATGATCTCCCACAACGATGGTTGGCACTCCGGCTGCTTTGTATGCTCTTGCCGTATCAGGCACACCTGCATACTCACCATTCAACTGATTCTTTACTTTATCAGTTTCTTTATTGAAAGCGTTCACAGCACCAGTTAAGGTGTTATTGGAGATATTGTCTAAGTGCCCTCTATACCTCAACCAAGGACCTGCCATAGATATATGGTCAGTAGTACACTTACCAAATGCTTTTATCAAGACTTTAGCTCCAGTTATGTTTTTGCCATCCCAAGGAGTAAATGGATCAAGAAGTTGGAGTCTTTTAGAATCTCCCTTCACTCTAATATCGACAGAAGAACCATCTTCCGCTGGAGCGAGATATCCTGCATCTTCTACATCAAAACCTTTTGGAGGTAATTCCCATCCAGTCGGAGCTTCGAGCTTAACTTTCTCTCCTTTATCATTGGTCAAAGTATCCGTGATTGGATTAAAACCCAAGTTTCCGGAAATCGCAATTGCCGCGACCATCTCAGGAGATGTCACAAATGCATGAGTATTAGGATTTCCATCTGCTCTTTTTGAGAAGTTTCTATTGAATGAGTGGATGATGGTGTTTTTTTCTTGTTTATCAGCACCTGCTCTGTCCCATTGTCCGATACATGGGCCACAAGCATTGGTGAAAATCTTAGTTCCTAGCTTCTCAAAAGTATCCAGAATACCGTCTCTCTCAACAGTAAATCTCACTTGCTCAGATCCTGGATTGATTCCGAATTCAGCCTTAGGCTTTAAGCCTTTTGCTACTGCCTGTCTGGCTATTGACTCAGCACGAGACAAATCTTCATACGATGAGTTAGTACAAGAACCAATCAATCCCCACTCCACTTTAGTAGGCCAATCATTGGCCTTAGCTGCGGCAGCCATCTGTGAAACGGGCGTTGCTAGGTCTGGAGTAAATGGTCCGTTAACGTGAGGCTCAAGCTCAGAAAGATTGATTTCGATTACTTGATCAAAGTATTGTTCAGGATTGGCATATACTTCAGCATCACCAGTCAAGTTTTCTTTTACTTCATTGGCTAGATCAGCTACTTCGTCTCTACCCGTAGCTCTCAGGTATCTTTCCATTGATTCATCATAACCAAAAGTGGAAGTAGTAGCTCCTATTTCTGCACCCATGTTACAGATCGTACCTTTACCAGTACAAGACATGTTTTTAGCTCCGTCCCCGAAGTACTCTACGATTGCACCAGTTCCTCCTTTTACAGTTAGGATACCTGCAACCTTCAAAATCACATCTTTTGGAGAAGTCCAACCACTTAACTTACCTGTTAGCTTGACACCAATAAGTTTGGGGAATTTCAATTCCCAAGCCATTCCAGCCATCACATCTACAGCGTCTGCTCCACCAACTCCAACAGCGACCATTCCAAGTCCACCTGCATTGACCGTGTGCGAATCTGTACCTATCATCATTCCTCCAGGGAAAGCATAGTTCTCTAAAACTACTTGGTGAATAATACCAGCACCTGGCTTCCAGAAACCAATACCATATTTATTTGAAACCGATTCTAAGAAATTGAACACTTCGTTACTCGTATTGAGTGCATTCTGAAGATCAGCTGCAGCACCTATTTTTGCCTGAATCAAGTGGTCACAATGCACTGTAGTCGGTACAGCTACTTTGTCTTTTCCTGCCTGCATGAACTGCAATAAAGCCATTTGGGCAGTAGCATCTTGGCATGCAATACGATCTGGAGCAAAATCCACATAAGAATTTCCCCTCTCAAAAGCTTCTGTAGGATTGCCTTGAAAGAGATGGCTGTAAAGGATTTTCTCCGAAAGAGTCAACGGTTTACCCGTTACTTCCTTTGCCTTTTGGATTCTCTCGCCCATCGACTGATAGACTTTCTTGATCATATCTACATCAAATGCCATTGGATATATTTTTATTTCGTTCAATTTTATAGACAACAAAGTTAGGTTAAATGTTAAAATGATTTAACTATTTACCCCCTTCATTTCACATGAAGGCATCTTAATACTTAGAATTATCCTTAAGGCCATCATAACTTACTGTCCTTTACACTTTTTGGATTAATTTTAAAATTCACAAACCAACCCATTCATGAGTATACACCAGTCTTCTTTGGCGCGCACTGCCTATCTATTGTTAACTATTGTATGCACTGTTACCATTCTTGCTTATTCTGAGGAATATATAATCCCATTCATTTTAGCATTGATCATATGGTTCATTATTCATGAGCTCAGAGAGAACATTCAGCAAATACCCTGGATGAGGAGAAATTGTCCAATGTGGCTTCAAAGCGCAATAGGATTTATTGTGATTATGGTTGTGATTGTTTTGATAATTGAGCTACTACTCGTAAGCATGACGGATCTTCTAGATGGGATAGAAGCGTATGAGACAAACTTAGATAGGACCCTTCTCGAGATTAATGCAATGGCAGGGATGGACGTCACTTCCCAGATCTATAGCTACATAGAGCAAATAGATATTGCCTCACTTGCGAGTGGATTGATGGACTATGTAACGCTTATTATTGGTGATGCTTTTTTGATTTTACTTTATGTACTCTTTTTGCTTATCGAAGAAAGCATCTTCCCTGCTAAGTTAAGCTTGCTCTATCCTTCTGAGAAACAGCAAAAAAAGACAGTGAAACTGTTTCAGAAAATGGATCATAGCATTAGTAGATACCTCACGCTTAAGACCATAGTAAGTCTTTTGACAGGTTTACTTAGTTATTTTGCTTTGCTATTCTTTGGGATTGACTCACCGATTTTCTGGGCAATTCTGATTTTCGTATTGAACTATATCCCTACGATTGGCTCTTTAATTGCCACCCTTTTTCCTGCTGCTTTCGCAGTGCTTCAATTCGGAGAACTCGGACCCTTTCTATATATTTTAGTTGTGGTAGGAATAATTCAAGTCATTGTTGGGAATATTATTGAGCCAAAATTGATGGGAAACTCTCTAAACATTAGTTCGCTTGTTGTAATCCTATCACTGACCCTTTGGGGAGCAATATGGGGTGTAATGGGTATGATTCTAAGTGTACCAATTACAGTGATGATGATCGTGGTTTTCGAAGAAATACCAAGTTTAAAATTCGTAGCTGTCATGCTTTCCGAAAAAGGTCAGCTTAATCCCATAAAAGATGATGATTGATCAATTCTAATACCAACCACATCACATATCAATTTTCCTTATATAATATCAAATGAAATGAAAAACATACTATCAATTATCATCGCTTTCATACTTGCTTCATGTAGTCAAGAGCCAGAAAAGTATCAAACAATATCAGCCACCGAAGATGGCTATGAATATGAATATGTTGTTGGTGATCCTATGAAAACGAGGATATACACCCTTGAGAATGGTCTTAAAGTTTACTTGAGTGATTATGAAAGAGCGCCAAGACTCCAAGTTTACATTCCTGTAAAGGCAGGAGGTAAAAACGACCCAGCGACCAATACTGGACTTGCACATTACTTGGAGCACATGATGTTTAAAGGCAACGATAAATTTGGCACGTTGGATTTCGCTGCTGAAGAATTGATGCTCGATAGTATAGAGTCTATGTTTAACTATTACGCTACACTCAAAGATGATATAGAGAGAAAAGCTTATTATGAAAATATTGATTCTTACTCCAATGATGCGGCAAAGTTGGCTATTGCCAATGAGTATGATAAGATGATCGCACTGATTGGTGGAAAAGGACTCAATGCCTACACGACAGAAGACCGGACTGTCTACACTGTTGATATTCCATCTAATGAACTAGAAAGATTCTTAACCATAGAAGGGTCTCGATTTAGTAAAATAGTTAATCGACTGTTTCACACTGAGTTAGAAGCTGTTTACGAAGAGAAGAACAGGTCTTTAGATAATGATTACTGGAAAGTATTCGAAGCGATGTACGAAAACACTTTCAAACAGCACCCTTATGGGACCCAGACAGTGATAGGAACGATTGAGCACTTGAAGAATCCTTCGATTACAGAAATCAAGAAATACTTTGACACTTACTACAAGCCTAATAACGTGGCAATATGTATCAGTGGAGATATTGATTACACTCAAACAATTAAGCTGATAGAGGAGAATTTTGGTACTTGGACGCCAAACACTGAACTGCCGAATTGGAAGAAAATCGTTGAGGAACCGATAACCACTCCCATCATAAAGGAAGTCTACGGACCAAATGCGGCATTTCTTAATTTAGGATTTCGGTTTGATGGTACCACATCAGATGAATTGATTAAGGTCAAGCTAGTGGATATGGTGCTCAACAATGCCGAAGCTGGTTTGATGGATATCAATATTAAGCAAAAGCAAACAGTACTCGGAGCGGGTTCTTATGTGAATGATATGAATGATTATTCCATTCACACTTTCTATGGTAACCCGAAGCAAAATCAGTCCTTGGAAGAAGTTAAAGATATTATTTTCGAGCAGATTGAATTATTGAAAAAGGGAGAATTTGATGATTGGCTATTGCCAGCAATTATTGCGGATTTTAAAAAGTCAGCAATGAAAAGCCTTGAAAGCAACCAGGCTCGTGCCAATGAAATGGTGATGGCTTTTACCAATGACGTTTCTTGGGCCGACTACATTCAGCAAATCTCCAAAATGGAAAAAGTGACCAAGGAAGAATTGGTGGCCTTTGCCAATGCCAATTACAACGACAACTATGTAGTCATCTACAAGCGCGACGGTGAAGATCCAAACAAATTGAAGGTTGAAAAACCACAGATTACAAAAGTGCCTTTGAATACGGAGGATAAGTCTCCTTTCCACGAGAGTGTTGCAGCTAAAGAGGTGAGCAAACTACAGCCGTCATTTGTTGACTACCAAAAGGACATTACCAGGCTAAATGTCAATAAAGTAGAAGTGCTATCTAAAATCAACGATGAAAATGAGCTTTTCGAGTTGACTTACCTTCTGGACATTGGAAGAAATGCAGATCCTAAAATCCCGATTGCTGTCGGATATCTCGAATACATTGGCACTGATCAGTATAGTGCGGAGGAGTTTAAGAAAGAGCTTTATAAGATAGGCTGTAGTTTCAATGTAAGCACATCCGTAGAAAGAACTTACGTAACCCTTTCGGGAATCAGCGAAAATATGGAAAAGGCTACGCAATTATTTGAATCATTGCTATCAAACCCTGTTGCTGACCAAGATGCATTAGATAAGATGATCGATAGAACGTTCAAATCACGCGCTGATGCTAAAAAGGAAAAGGGGAATATTCTCTGGAGTGGATTGTTCAACTATGGAAAATACGGTGCGAAAAATCCATTCAACGATGTAATACCCAACTACGAATTGGCAGAGATCGAAGCAACTGAGTTAGTTGATATCATCAAAGGGTTGACCAAGATGCCACATCGAGTGCTTTACTACGGCCCTATTGATTCGAAGAGTTTGGAAAGTTTCTTAACTAAGAATCACCCAGTTCCGAGTGAGTTTTCGCCAATCCCAACCCTTACAACCTACGAAGAAATGGCTACCGACAAACCGAAGGTTTATTGGGCAGACTATGACATGGTACAGACAGAAATTGTCTTTCTGGCTAAAGCAGAGCAATATGACACTGAGAAAGAACCTTCTATAAGATTATTCAATCAGTATTTTGGTTCGGGTATGAATAGCGTCGTTTTCCAACAAATCAGAGAAGCTCAAGGTTTGGCTTATTCAGTATTCTCCAGCTATTCTCAACCGTCTGATAAAGAGGAAAGTAACTATCTCTTTGCTTATGTAGGAACGCAAGCCGACAAGCAGTCGGAAGCAATGGACGCGATAATGGAGCTATTGAACAATATGCCAAAATCGGAAGAAGCATTCTCAATTGCTAAAGAAGCCATTCTGAACAAGATAGAATCTGAGAGAGTGACCGGTTCAAGCATACTATGGAACTATATAGGAGCTCAGGATAAAGGATTGGATTATGATATTAGAAAAGATATTTATGAGCAGGTGAAAACGATGACACTCGAAGACTTGAAGTCATTTCAAGAGACATTCGTAAAGGGTAAGGATTATATCACCGTGTTGGTAGGATCACGAGATAAGATCGATTTTGAAAGACTAAAAGCTTACGGCGAAATTGAAGAAATACCGCTTGATGTGCTCTTTGGCTATACAGACCCAGATCAAATTGTCATTGAATAAATTTGAACTTATAGATTCACTCAGTGTTAAATAGTTAACTAAAACCAATTACCATGAAATTCAATTTCCTATTGATTATATCGATAGCAGCTTTCACACTCAGTTGTGGGTCGTTTAATAAGAAATCTGAAGACACTTCAGCCAAGACCGAAGTTGCAGATGCGAAAAAATACAAGTTCTACAAAGCTCCAGAATCACCAGAGTTTCCAGAAGCGACTTTGACTAAGACCAAAGTGGCAATGGTATCGAAAGACTCAACTTATGGCGTTGACTTTAATTTCGATGTAGCGAACTACGAACTAGGCGTTCAAACATCTGACGCGGAGACACGTGGTATTGCCAATTCTGGAAAAGGACAGCATATTCATTTTATAGTGAATAATGGTCCTTACTCGGCGCATTATATGCCGGGAGTCAGCAACGACCTAGATGAAGGGAACTATGTGGTTCTTTCTTTTCTATCTCGATCATATCATGAGAGCGTAAAAAGTGCTGGGGCATTTCAAGTTCAAAATCTTGCAGTTGGAGAAGTAGAGCCAGTAGAAGCTGACCTCACTGCTCCTCACCTATTCTACAGTCGCCCGAAAGGCACATACAGTGGTGCAGATACAGAAAAGTTGA
>CAYGPP010000048.1:0-10036 GCA_964351885.1 uncultured Marinoscillum sp. | reverse complement strand
TCTATTTACTGAATACGACATTATCTGAGGATGGCAATAAGGTAAGAGCTACAATCAATGGTGAGGAATACTTAATCAGCGAATGGGCACCTTTCTATATCGAAGGATTGGAAAAAGGTACAGTTACAATAGAGCTAGAACTAATTGACAATACGGGAAAGGTTATACCAGGACCATTCAATTCTGTAAAAAGACAAGTTGAACTTCTTTAAGGCTTCATACAATTCTTCAGAATTAAAAGGCGTCTATGACGCCTTTTTTTGTTTCTCAAAAATACTTTTTACAATGTATACTTCAAAATCTAAGCAACGGGTCTATGCTTGAATCCACTTAATATGTCATCTGGATTTACAACGTGAAAATCCGTAGTACTGGGTATGGTATCTCTCTTCAATACGACTCAATTTTGTGAAGCTTTGAAGTAATGAAATAAATTGGTTTCTTTATCTATTACGATTTTCACTATTTCAAAGCATCAAATTTCAAATTGATGACTATGAAAAATCGACATTTTTTATTCTATGTTTTTCTTGGGATAATTACCATTCAAGCCACTGCCCAGCATGAAATCCATGTAGGCTACTCCCAACCAATCAATGACTGGGGAGCTGCTGACATCACCAAAGATGCAGGGTATGCCAAAGGTGGTTTGGTCATTCAATATGGTGGCTCATTGTCCGATGGTGACGTTATAAGAACTTTCGTGAATATGTCGCTGGGATATAATGCGATGGACTCAAAAGGATTTGGAGATGAATACGCTAAATCCTATTGGCGTGGCGAGCAGGACAATCCAGGAGATTCATTGGTCTCCGTAAATCTGGGAACTTATTTATACTTCACGACGCATTGGGGTTTGGAGGGAAGAGTCACTTTAGGTGAGCATTATATACCTATTCGAGTAGCTGCAGGTCCTCACATACTTGCGCCTCCAAACAAAAGTAAAATCACTACCTATGGAGGAGGTGAAACAGAGTACAACGCGAGTTGGTCATATGATGTTTTAGGTGCGAGCTACCAGATAGGTACAGGTATCGTTCTTTCAGAAAAACTCTCAATTCGAGCGGAATATTTTGGGACCTTAATGCAATTGGGTGGTGGACAATTCAGCAATCCTCCGATCCAAAACGGATTACTTCCGAGGAATTTCCAGTCATTATTTCTATCTGTTGGTCTCATTTTCTAATTCGAAATCATGAAAAAATTAGTTTACCCTCTCGTCATAATCGTTTTATCAGCAATATTTACTGGTTGTTTTTCTACAGAAGAATACTTCATTGGGGCACCACCAAACCCTTTGGATGTAGGGACAGGTGTTGAATTGGTCAATGATCAATATGAAATTCATTCTAAAGTGTTTTATAGAAGTTTTCAAGAGAAACTCGGGGTAGATGCTTCCGGTAGTTTGATTTACGAACAAATAAAAATCAAGCAAGATGGATCCCCTTACATTATTGGGTCGAAGCAAGCCAGCTCTTCCTCAGGTGTTGAAAGATTTGAGTTCAAAACTGATGAAACTTTATCCAATTTGTCTACCATCACAGCCTTGAAATCAATTGCTGAAAACCTGAAAGAAAACTACTTTACTGGTCCTGATGATGACTATATCTATGTGGAAAATTCGGTTGTTAATGACAGTGTATTCACTGAAATTTATAAAAATGGAAATTACTTAGGAACAATTCTGGAATCTCGGAGCTATTATTACGAAGGGCTATATAATGGACCTTATCAACCACAATGGTATTTGGGGTCCAATGATCAATTGTACAGTTTTCATGATAAAATCATAAATAATATCGGGGATGGGATAGGAGAAATAAAAAAGCTTAATTCCTCACAAATATCTGAAGAATGGTCATTTGATCCGGGGACAAATTATACGAGTAGGTTTCCGGCTGTAATGATCAATGAGATACCCTATTGGTTTAAGATTAATTCTGCTACGGCGAGTCCTATAGAAATATACAAAGGCAATTCAACAATCGTTTTTCAAGATGCCCAAAACATTCGATACGGATATGATCTGGTTGGCAGCTCTACTTCCAATTGTGATTGTTCTTTTTATGCTTATCGCTGGGTATCAGATGGTATCAATGCATATATATTGGCCTATGGGGGCGATGAATTCCGATTGATCAAATTCAGTACCCAAACCAACAATGCCAGTGTGGTAGCTGTATTTAAAGCCGACTTCACAAAAAATCCCGTACCAGATCCTGATGTAAAGGTGATATTGCTAAAATCAGGAACTGCTTTCGTCATGGTGCGTGATGGTAACAATGGTCCAAGTCCTGCAGATGGAAGTCATTACTACGAATTTCTGAAGATTTCTGAAACAGAATCTAAATCCTATGGCGTCATTAGTACCAATGATTTTGATTCTGAAGTAACTTTTACATTTCATGATTTCTATATTGTGAATGACCAGCCTCTGGCTTGGTTTAGTAGTGGAAGTGGAATTGATTATAGTGATCAATTGCTAGTGGTGACTCCAAATTAGATACTGATTCCATATGCCAACGGCTAACTTGACAAAACAGGCACCATACAGAAGCCAACTCATTTTGATTCAGCTATTGATTGATAGTTTGGGGGTGTCAATTCCTATGAAACTCTTGTTCTTATGAAATCATTTTTGGCCTCCTTTATCCTGTCCTTATCCATACATCCGTTTTATGGTCAGACACTTACTGATCTCTTCCCAAAGTATATAGAGCTAAATGATAAAGGTGACTATGTCGCTGCTGCGCCGCTATTGGAGCGAATAGTGAAAGTTACCGAGCAAGAGTACGGAAGAGATGTTATGTATTTCAATGTAATGCTCTTTGCAAAGGATAATTATCTGAAACTTCAGAATTATGCAAAGGCGGCCGAATATAATGAGCGATTGGACAGCATGTATGCTGATAATCAGCCTTATAGTGATGAAGGTCTCATCAACCTTAATGAGCTTTTGTCAAACTTAATATATGCAGGCAACTACGGCAGAGCACAAGTGTACGCAGATAAAAGTCTGAAAGAATACGAAAGAAGCTATGGGAATAAAACCACAGATTTTGCAACAGCGCTCTCACAGGTTGGTGTCTCCTATCAAGCCATGTCCTTGCATGAAAAAAGTCTGGAATATTTCAATCGCGCCTTAGCGCTTGTACAAAAGACAGAACCCAACTCCCCTGAGCACTTCACAATACTTAACAATGTGATGACTGGAGAATATCTGACAGGAAGAAAAAGGGAAGCCGCAGAGCACGCGCTCGAATTGCTCAATCAGGCGAAGATTACGTATACAGATATTCCATTGGTCGTGGCTCATTACTATGGCAACTATGGCATGCAGTTACAGAACCTTGGCGAAATGGGAAAAGCAAAAGAGCAGTTTCTTACAGCGCGACAACTCTTCGAACAAAATGGGCTAACAGCAGGCGAAACCTATGCAGACTTCCTTTCTAATTATTCAGTTTTTTTGTTTGAAACTGGCGACATAGTAGGAGCCCAAAATACCAGTCAACAATCGTTAAGCATTTTCAAATCTATCTTCGGAGAAAACAGTCACCGCACTTTTTATCCAAGAATTAATTACGGCGTATTCAGCGCTTTGAATGGTAAGGGTTACACAGGAATAAGCCAAAGTGCCAGTGCCTTAGAGCAATATCTTGGTCGATTTAAGAGCAATCAATTTGTGCTTACCGAAAAAGATCGCATTGAGTCACGCAAGTTTTATGATCAAGTTTTTGGAATGTTCATTGGTGAATTTCTGATAGGTAAATCGACTATTAGTCAAGATGACCTAAAACAATTTCATGGTGATTTATTCAACCTACATATCAACAGTAAAGGAATGGTTCTGAGTGGAATCAATACAACTAAAAATCAGATTTTGACTAGCGAAAATGTTGAATTGATCAATGAATATAATCAATGGATTCTACTCAAAAATGAAATTAGCTATTGCAATGGCCTCACTCTTGAATCAATGCTGGATGCCGAAATAAATCTCGAGAGTATGATTACAAAAGCAGATCAACAAGAAAAGGAAATATTCACTAAGACAGGATTGGGCAGAAATACGGAATCCAAATGGATCACATGGCAGCAGATTCGGGAAAAACTAAATCCTAATGAAGTAGTCGTGGAAATACTGCGAACAGAGTACAAAGATTCTGTGAATTATATGGCGATGATCCTCAGTGCCGAGACTCCCAATGGTCCATTAATGGTTCAATTATCAAATGCAAATCAGTTAGAAATGACGGGTTACAAATTCTACAAAAACTGCATCGAATACGAGCTTCCAGATTCAAAATCATATGAATTATACTGGCGACCTATTGATAATGCCATTCGAGAAATTCAACCAAAGAATAAAAAGGTAATGCTGAGTTCAGAGGGTATCTACAATGTCATTTCCATTAATTCAATGAAAAACCCCGCTTCTGGTAACTTTGCTTTGAATGAAAGCCAAATAAAACTAATAACCAACAGCATTAATCTTGTTGGGAAGGCTCCACTCCCATCTGGTGCTGATACTTGGTTGATTGGTGATCCTGATTTTACCGCTCCTCCTTCGTCTAGTAACGATCGTGGTTCAGATCTGAGATTAATAAGCAATCTTCGATTTGAGCTAGCCAAGCTTCCCGGCACATATGACGAAGTAACTCGGATAGGTGAGCTTTTGCCTAGTAATCAGCCCGTCCATATCCTTACATCAAATAGTGCAAATGAAACTGCAGTCAAAAAAATCGTGTCCCCAAAAACCCTCCATTTTGCTACTCATGGCTATTTTGGAGCAGGCGATAGGGCAATGTTAAATACTGGAATTGCATTGTCAGGATTGAATACTTTTTATAGCAATCCCACCACGTTCAGTGGAGATGATGGGCTTCTTACATCCTACGAAATACAAGGAATGAACCTCACGGGTACGGAATTGGTAGTGCTATCAGCCTGCGAAACGGGACTTGGAAATGCCGTCACAGGTGAAGGTGTTTTCGGTTTGCAACGTGCCTTCAGAATAGCTGGAGCACAGAAACTAATCATGTCACTTTGGAAAGTAGACGACAAAGCCACGCAACTACTCATGACTGAGTTTTATGAATCTATGCAATCTATTTCAGACATCAACAAGGCTTTCACTCAAGCTCAAAACAAATTGATCCTGAGTTACCCACATCCCAAATATTGGGGTGCTTTTCTACTCGTGGAGTAAATGATATTCTGGCAATCGTGAAATCCATTTGAGCGATAAGGCAAAAATTAGGATTCATTTCAATTGAAGTGATTTAAGCATCATTAGCACGTTCCATATTCGGCCATTAAATGGTGTACTTTGTCTACAAAAAAGTCAAATTAAATCTTTCTTGGGTAACTTTAATCCCGGCCTAGGTGGGGATTTTTTATTTCTAGACGTTATATCAATAGTTATGAAAGAAACAGAACTGATCAAATCCATACTTACTGAGAATGATTTTAAGCTTCAGGCAGGCGCCGGCTTCTGGAGTCTAGAAAAGAGCGGAACCTCTAAAATTAAGACTTACTTTATATCAGTGGTCGTGGGTATTGCACTTATGATTTTTGCTGCTCTTAGCACGCTAGGTGAAAGTTTTCTTGTTGTTGGATTGATTATAATTATTTTCCCCTTGATCTCTCAAAGATGGAAGGATCCACATAAAATTATCGTTGAACAAGGGAATTCAATTACCATGAGTTCAGGGATCACGATTGCCAGAAAAGTTAATCTAGAAGATGTATTAAGTCTAGAAGTAGATGAATCTGTTCTTAATTCTGACGTTAGCCCATTCAAAGATGGCTATCAAGATTTTATATATGCATTCAAACTGAACACAACTGACAAAAGTCGATACCTTTTCAGCCTTAGTTTTCGGAAAGAAAGCGCTTCTGAAGTACAAGAAGTTTTTAAGTACCTATCAAATATTCTTGATCTGCAAAAGGCTAAAACTGAATAAATTCTATTTTGTGCGTTGAGCTATGATAAAATCTATCACTAGTCCAACACCAATTCCGACAGCCATCCAAACGGCAATTCGTTCTACCGCCACACCATATGCCAATCCTATGGCTAGTCCAATCACAAAAAAGCGTCCAGGTCTACGTTTTGGAGTCATATTCAATTAGCTCTTAATCAACCCAGTCTGCTACAAAAAGGTTTGTATCTCTCCCACCACCATTGAATCGATTGGAAGCCCAAACCAATGACTTACCATCGGGACTAAACATTGCGAATGAGTCAAATATTCCATCGTATGTAATTTGCTCTAGCCCTGTACCATCGATGTTAATCATATAAAGATTGAACGGAAACCCACGCTCAGACTCATAGTTTGACGAGAAAATGACCTTTTCTCCTGATGGATGAAAGAAAGGCGCCCAGTTGGCATTTCCAAGATTGGTAATTTGGCGCATTTCACTGCCATCGACATTACAAACGAATAACTCCATCTCCGTTGGCTGTACTAATCCATTAGCTAGCAAATCTTTGTATTCCTTAATATCTTCTTCAGTTTTGGGTCGAGAAGCTCGGAATATAAGTTTAGTTCCATCTGGAGAAAAGAACGCACCCCCATCATATCCTAATTCATTTGTTACTTGACGAACATCTGATCCATCCAAATTCATAGTGTAGAGCTCTAAATCACCAGATCTCAAGGAGGTAAATACGATCTTATCGCCCTTTGGAGAAACTGTAGCTTCAGCGTCATAGCCAGACTCGGTAGTTAATTGATGTAAAATGTTGCCTTCTAAATCTGCAACGAAAATGTCATAGTTGGAATAAATTGGCCACACATATTTCCCACCAACTGATCTTTCAGGGTTTTTAGGACAAAGTTCGTTTCCAAGATGTGTTGAACCATATACAATAGTTGTATCACCTGGCAAAAAGTATGCACATGTTGTCCTACCTTTTCCAGCACTCACCATTGGAGGTTTTTGATTTGGTAGTGCCTTTTCTATTTCCAAGACAAAGATCTGATCACAAGAGACGTCCCATTTCATGAAATCCGATTGAAAGACTAGTTGATCTCCTCCGAAAGACCAGTAAGCCTCAGCATTGTTTCCGCCCCAAGTCAATTGTTTCACGCCTTTCAAATGAATTTCCTGATCATACCTGAGTGAATCAATATTCTCGGCAGCTCCAGCTGCAGATTGCTCCTGCTTTTTACCTGAATTACAAGCCGTTAATAAAACAATAAATGAAAAGTAAATTATCTGTCTCATGAGGTTTATCTTAGTCGCTGCGAAACTATACATTACTTCTCTTTCATGCGAAACACTCTTCTATTATTAATTACTATTTGGCTTTTTAGCTGTGAGACTAAGAATCAAAACCCCGAAGTATTAGTTCGTCAAGACATACTAATACTCGCAAGCGATTCTTTAGAAGGACGAGAAGTTGGGACAAAAGGAGAAAAAATGGCGGCAGATTATATTGCCAAGCGTTTTAAGGCCTTAGGATTGCAGGTTGCAGGTACTGACGGTTTCTATCAAGACTTTTTTGTTAAGGAATCAGAGAATCCTCATGAAAAAGATGCACTATCCTCTGTTGATACACTTCGGGGTATTACAGGTCGAAATGTTGTCGCTATGATAGATAATCCAGGTAATGAGATAGTTATCATCGGTGCACATTATGACCATTTAGGTTTTGGCGGTTTTTCGTCTTTGCACAAGGGAGAAGCGTTAGTGCACAATGGCGCAGATGATAATGCCAGCGGAATTGCTGCTATGCTTAGAATAGCGAAAGTCTTAAAATCAAAAAAAATGGATCGAGACATTCTGTTTATAGCATTCTCAGGAGAAGAGAAAGGGCTTTGGGGATCCAACTATTTTGCTAAGAACGCTACAATAGACTTAACTAAAGTCAATTTTATGATCAATATGGATATGGTTGGACGCCTGGATACGGCCAAAGGAATTGCTATTCATGGTACTGGAACATCTCCTATTTGGTCAGAAGCTATAGACATGGCGAATACGGTCAACTTAAAAGTGATTAAGAAAGAATCGGGAGTAGGACCATCAGATCATACTTCATTTTATCTTCAGGGCATACCTGTATTACATTTCTTCACGGGTCAGCATTCAGAATATCACAAACCTACAGATGACCCAGATTTGATCAATTATCAAGGAATACTGACTATAAGTGAACATATCATTAATATCGTTTCGAGCCTTGATTCAGAACCCAAGTTAGCCTTTCAAAAAACAAAAGATGAATCAAGTAGGGGTCCTAGATTTACGGTTACATTAGGAGTTATACCTGATTACTTGTTCGATGGAAAGGGAATGAGAATAGATGGGGTGAGCGACAATAAACCCGCTATGAATGCTGGAATTGTAAAAGGAGATATTGTAAAGCAACTTGGTGATAGCACGGTTACAGATATGATGAGCTACATGCGTGCACTATCGGCGTTTAAAAGCGGAGATAAAACGCAGGTTCAAATCAAACGAGGAGAAGATCAATTAACTTTTGATATACAATTTTGATCAAAAGACTACTTCCCCTCCTCCTCCTTTGGTCTTGCCAAAACTCCGAAGATGCTCAACGCCTGATTGATGAGCATAAATTGGCCGTGGGTGATGATAGTTTTATTGAGAATATTATAACGAAAGCCAAGTGCATCGGACCTGAAGGTGAGTACTATACCGTGACAGAGTCTTCATTTATTGACAATTATCTTTTATTTATTCAAGATTACAGCTTTAAAACAAATCCTTTATACGCAGCTATTTATGACTGGAGAGATGGACAAGGTTTGGATAATTCTATGGTTAAGCAAGGAGCACTTTCGGCTGCAGTAATTGCCGTATTAAAGGCTCATGAATTTCATGAACTCATGTTGCAACCCGAGGATCGCTTCGAGAACATGAAGGTTATTGAAGACACCACCTATTTTGAAAAAAAATGTCATCAGGTTATCGCATCCGATCATTTAGGACTTCCAGTGCGGGTTTATTTCGATATTGAATCTAATTTTCTCATTGGGTTCTCCGAGGTGAACCCATACAAAAAAGGCGAAGTTATCAGGGTCTATTTTGACAATTGGGTTAAACAAGATAATCTTATGATTTTCAAAAACATCACTATTCGTCAGGGTGAAAACACTGTTTATGAACTGGACTATGAAGAAGTCATTTTCAACGACCCCAGTTTCGAAAGAATTACGAAGGAGTAGTCCACTCCGTGCAAATCCACTCCTTTTTTAAATTAAGTAAATAAATGCCTTATCACGCATTTTGAAGACGCCATTTAAGTATCCTATAAACCATTCAACTAATTAATAGGTATTAACAACAACCTTGTTATACACAATACCCGTTTAGATATAATATCAATTTATGCAACCTATCAATCACTTGTCGCATCTAGTTCATAAGAGCATCAGATAAACGATACACATCCCATACTCTATGATACGCAATTATCTAGTAATAGCCTACCGTACACTGTTTAAGCAAAAGTTCTATTCACTAATCAACATATCGGGTCTTACGATTGGTCTTGCTTGCTTTTTGTTCATAACCATATTCGTAATTGACGAATTCAAATTTGACAAGCACTTTACAGACTCTGAGAATATCTACCGAATGGATTTCACTGGAGTAATTAATGGAAATGATTTCGTCACCGCGTTGATGAGTGCTCCAGCGAGTCAAACAATGGTAGAAGAATACCCTGAAGTAACCGACGCTTTCAGGTTTAGAGGGACAGGCAATTGGTTTGTAAGGAGAAAAGGACAAGAATCCACTTTCAAAGAAACCAATGTGGTCAATGCCGACCCCAATTTTTTCTCTTTTTGGAATGTCCCTCTTTTATTAGGCGATTCAGAGACGTGTCTTTCTAAACCAAATACATTGGTATTGGACAAAACAACCGCTGATAAGATTTTCGGTGATGAAAATCCAATAGGTCAAATAGTTATTTTGGACAATGAAACTGATTATGAAGTCACTGGAGTCTATGACGACTTCCCTAGCAATTCACATTTTCACTTTAATGTGATGCTTACAA
>CAYGPP010000047.1:1792-23446 GCA_964351885.1 uncultured Marinoscillum sp. | reverse complement strand
ATATAAAATGATAACTCAAGCCCGTTTGCAGAAGCAATATTAAATGATGGTGTAGTTAGCGATCGTTCTCCAGCTTCATCAAACTTCGCTCCTCCATTATCAAAAATCCCAGATGAAAGTACGATAGCATCTTCTTCATAATCGTCAAATACATCTTCGCTAATTCCAATTAGTGGACTCTCGCCATTATACACGCTCACCTCTAATGTGTAACTAGAACCATAGCCAATATCAGTTGGGATATTCCCAGAGATGGTAATTTGATTTTCAACGGCGTTGAACGTTGTGTCTTCGATATCAAGAAAATACTCTCCACCGATTATTACAGTATAGTCTTCTTCGTCAGCTGCAAAACCAAATACATCTATTACTACAGCAATGGAATCTCCTGGATACAGTTCACTATTATCAGCTATGTTATCGCCATTAGCATCGAAGATATTAACTATTGAAAGGTCATAATTTGAAAGACTGTAAGAAGCAAACGCCTGATCATACTCCTCTATGTATCGATCTATCACGATTCCATCAATAGACCATGTATTCCCTGAGCCATTATCAAAAGATTTCTGAATAATTCTAAACTGAGTGCTAGCAGATGCTGCACTTCCTGAAATATCATAAGCTAGATTGGTATTGTTTGCATCAGTACCATCTAATGAATCATATGTCACCCATGAACTCCCATTAGTAGAATATTGTAATCTCAATTGATCATCGCTCGATAAGTTGGAACTCGCACCAAAGTCTAACCTTAAAGTCAAATAGTCCTCTCCAGTCAAATCAACAGCATTGGTTCTGATGCTTCGAATGCCATTCTGATTAAAGGCATAAGTGAAACCATTAGAATTACTCCCATTGACAGTTACAGTGGATTCATCAAACGCCAAAGTAGGTTCATCAATGTTTCCATAGATCCCAGCCACACGCAGATCACTATCTATTGTAGCCTCATCTCGAAGTGGAAAAGACCCAGAAAATGTTCCCTGAGTGGCATTACCTTGAGTATAGATAATTCTATCGTTAGGATCTAAAATAGTGCCCGTGTAATAGTAAAAAGTAGCGCCTGTTGTAAATCCTAATGCCTCATAGTCAACCGAAAAGCTTCCTCCTACAGTATCGGTGGTCACTTCATTCAAAAATGAAAAAGAAGGTGTTAGAATATTAACGGAACCATTGGTTTGACTGAAGAATTGCAAGTACTCGGTATCTGAAATAATTAAACGTGCATCGCTAAAAATCCAGCTTTCTTCGTCCAAATTAAGACCTGCACTATTGTTTTGACTTATTCGAAATCTTGTTGCTGCAGTTAATCCTGCTTCAGGGACTCTATAAAAGAAAACCCCGCTTGTATCAGCGAGCATTTCTAGGTCTCCAATTGAAGTCAATTCCGTGAAATTAGAGCCTTCATCGATAGAGTAAGTAACGATAATAGGATTCGTCTCAGAAACTTGAGAAACATTCAAAGTGAGCCGTATTGTAACGAAATCCGCATCTGAAAAATCGAAATCCGCACTCGTTGCTCGTCTAGTGTCATCAAGATCGAAGGAATGAGCTACATCACCAACATCAGACGTACCACTGTAGGAAAAAATAAACACGCTCTTAGATAGGTAAGTAGATCCATATTCACCAACTGCTGGCAGGGACTGCCCATTCGCAGCAATCATGTATAAGCTTTTGTTGCCAATAATCCGTGGCAAAACTCCTTCAATCACACCTGAATCAAGGTCACTTTGACCCAAGAGATGATCACCCTGATCAAGATAGCCATTATCATTAAGGTCAATTACCGAATAAAACTCAGTACCTGGCAAAAAGTCATTAGCATCCGAATCATACCGAACACCGAACGATTCATATGGGTAATTAGGAGCTGCAGTAGTAGAGTCAATCGAGATGCTCTGTGCTACTCCTTCAAATGCGAAAACACTAGCTAAAATCACCAGTATCAACGCTTTCAAACTTCGCATCAATATTTTAGTAAATCTTAATTTCATATCTATTAAATTATTTTCTTAATTAGAATAATATAAATCCAACTTTCAGAGCATTCTGTGTATTCACGCCACCTCTTCTGATGGTCAGTTCTTCTTGAAAAAGCTCTCCATCTACGGACACCTCGGACATGGTGTCATTATAGAACTCCAAGCCAATTTCTGCTCCTACATAAAATTTCGCATTGAAATAATAATCGGCTCCAAAACCAAGTCCAAAACCAAGTCTAAAGTGACCTCTTTGGCTATCGCTAAAATGCATATTCGCACGAGTAGGTACTTGAATACTTCCTGAAACGGAAGGTGAAGTACTGGATTTCGAATCAATGCTTGCATGACGCTGACCTATGATGAAATCTAACGATGTATAGGATCTGAAAGACGATTCTCGTGTCAGGTGAAATTCTAATCCTGGACGGACTTCATACTCAGTCCAGTTGGATACATAGTCTGGAGTCTCTTGCTCGCTATTGAAGTGCATATTGATTCCAAGTCGCGGCACCAACAAATCACTTACCGCTGCTCTGATCCTCATTGAACCAAAGTCCAGTAAAGAACTTCCCTCAAACGGAGTAGCCGTAATTTCAAACATCATATTTCCTGACTGAGAACCAATGATGGGATCCATTGCAAATGGATCATCTTGAGCATACAAAAAGTTACCCGTCAAGAAAACAGTTAATAAAAGGATGGATTTTTTCAGCATAGGAATAGTCTAGTTTGGTAAAAGAATGATCTGGGCGATACCAATACCCAATATATTGAATTTGAACGGGAGAGTCAATACCTATTTAGAGGTATTAAGACGACTAATCCTTTATCAATTTGATCTTGTTAATAATCAATCGAATTATTAATCAATTCATAAATAAACTATAAAATGATTGCGGAAATACTAGCGACTGAATTAACCTCAACGAATGCTTTTTTAATCTAGCCCCTAGAAAAATTGGAATAAACAACATTAGCTACCACTCCGCACAGCACCAATCCCATCCCCAGATAAGTCATCAAGTTAAACGATTCGTCGAAAATGAGCCAACCGAAACCGAGCGCATAGATAATGCCGACATAGTTAAGAATGGAAACCTTGGAGAGTGCTGCAGTCTGATAAGACTTAGTCATAAAAAACTGCGCAATCTGAGTGAAGATCCCCACAGCAAGAAGCACTAACCAGTCCCAACCAAAAGGTTGAACCCAAACCATTCCAGACCAAACTCCAGATACAGGAAGTAAGATCAGAGGGAAGTAAAAAATGATCACTAGCGGGTGCTCAGTATCCTTAAGCATTCTGACAAAATTGTACGCCAACCCCATAAACAAGGAAGCTGCCACTCCCATTATCAAATGAACCAAAGAAATTCTTGGGTCAAACCCCTGAACCACCACCACACCAGCAAAACTCACAGCAAAAAACAACCACTGCCAGCTTTTGACTTTTTCTTTCACCAAGAAAATACCTAAAATGGCGGTAAAGATTGGTGCCAAATACTGTAAAGTAGATGCTGTGGCTAATGGAATCTGCTGTAGTAAACTGAAATAGGTAATCAAAGCAATCGCTCCAGTCACGCCTCTTAAAATAAGAATCGGCTTATTGTTTCCCCAAACACTCACTTGCTGTCTTTTTAAATAAAACAGACTTATAACCAAAGAAATAATGGACCGAAAAAATATGATTTCTATAGCCGGAATATCCGGAATGAGCTTCACGCAAACCTTCATCAGTGTAAAGGTGAAAGTCGCAAGGAGCATAAATCTTACTCCATCAGATATCAGTCGATTACTCAAAGAATTACCCCGTCTTCAATCACCAACTTACGATCAGCCATTTCGGCCAATTCCTTATTATGTGTCACAATCACAAACGTCTGATTAAGTTCTTTTCTCAAATTGAAAAATAGTTGGTGTAGCTCATCTGCATTCTTAGAATCCAAATTACCACTAGGTTCATCAGCGAAAATGATTGCAGGGTCATTGATCAGAGCTCTTGCTACGGAAACCCGTTGCTGCTCGCCACCAGATAACTCTCCTGGTTTATGATCTTCTCGGTCTGCCAATTTCAACATGGTAAGAAGTTCCTTCGCTTTGGTTTTTACTGCTGATTTCGATCGCCCACCGATTAAGCCAGGGATCATTACATTTTCCAAAGCGGTAAATTCCGGCAGGAGATTATGGAATTGAAAAATAAAGCCAATCTGAGCATTTCTGAAAGCAGCCAGTTTCTTTTGATCCAAGGCAAACACATCGGTGCTATTGATGAAAATCTTACCGCTATCAGGCTGATCTAAAGTCCCCAACAAATGCAGCAAAGTGCTCTTACCTGCACCAGAAGCACCAACAATAGAAATTACTTCCCCTTCCGCAATGTGAAAATCGATTCCCTTGAGTACTGGAAGCTTACCGTATGCCTTAAAAATTCCCTCCGCTTTTAGCATGCGGCAAATATAAAGATAGGTTTGTATTGCCAACCAATTATTCTAATTCCTTGACTAACCAAGCCAATTGAATTAGATTCGCAACAAAAAAATAACAGCATGAACATCCACGAATATCAGGCGAAAGAGGTTCTTAAGAGTTATGGCGTGACCATACAGGAAGGAATCGTAGCTGATACCCCAGAAAAGGCAGTAGAAGCAGCAAAAAAATTGAATGCTGACACAGGAACAGAATGGTTTGTGATCAAAGCACAAATCCATGCTGGAGGAAGAGGAAAAGGAACAGTAAACGAGACTGGATCACACGGTGTAGTACTCGCGAAGAGCCTGGAGGATGTAGCTCCTAAGGCAAAAGCTATCCTCGGTGGCACATTGGTTACACACCAAACTGGGCCTGAAGGAAAACTAGTAAACAAGGTCTTGATCGCCCAGGATGTATATTATCCCGGAGATTCCGAACCTAAAGAATATTACCTTTCGATCCTTTTGGATAGAGCAAAAGGTTGTAATGTGATCATGGCTTCTACCGAAGGAGGAATGGACATTGAAACGGTTGCGGAAGAAACTCCTGATCTTATCACAAAAGAATGGATCGATCCTGCAGTAGGGCTTCAAGGATTTCAAGCTAGAAAGGTTGCTTTCTCATTGGGATTAGAAGGAGATGCATTCAAAGGAATGGTGAAATTCATCTTCTCCTTGTATAAAGCTTACGTAGCAACTGATAGCTCTCAGTTTGAAATCAACCCTGTTCTTAAAACGTCTGACAATAAAATCTTAGCCGTCGACGCAAAAGTGGACATTGATGACAATGCACTTTATCGTCATAAGGATTTAGCTGAGATGCGTGATCTGTCCGAAGAAGATCCTTTGGAAGTGGAGGCTGGAAAAAGTGGATTGAACTATGTGAAACTTGACGGAAACGTAGGTTGCATGGTGAACGGAGCTGGGCTAGCAATGGCTACAATGGATATCATTAAACTCTCTGGTGGTGAACCTGCAAACTTCCTAGATGTTGGGGGTGGGGCAAACGCACAAACGGTGGAAGCCGGTTTCAGAATCATCTTGAAAGATCCAAACGTAAAAGCTATCCTGATCAACATTTTTGGAGGAATCGTAAGGTGCGACAGAGTAGCAAATGGTGTAGTAGAAGCTTACAAAAGCATCGGAAACATCTCTGTTCCGATCATTGTACGACTACAAGGCACCAATGCTGAAGAAGGCGCTAAAATCATAGACGAGTCAGGATTGAAAGTAGTGTCAGCCGTGGTGCTAAAAGATGCTGCGGATAGAGTTAGAGAAGTACTGGCTTAAGTCCATTACTCAAATAGCGTAACAAAAAAAGCCTCCTATCGGAGGCTTTTTTTTGATTAACACCGTTTCGTGTTAGTATGATTTTAAGTTAACCTCCTTAGGAATAACAATGAAACTATCTCGCTATCTACTCATTCTACTAATTGGACTCCTCTTTTGTCATTGCAAAGAAGAAGAAACCCAAATCATTGAGGAATTAGTCATCGATTCATGCACCTTGGAGCCTAACTATGTATCCACAGAAGGATGGCAAGAAGTTTACATCGACTTGCCTAACCAAACCTTAATGAGTTTTTCGAAAAATTATACGACTAGCCTTGGCTACACTTTCGATACTTGGGGATTTAATGCAAAGAGTGATGATTTGAAAGCAATGTTTACAATTGAATCTAATACTCTTGGAGGACCACCCTCCATACTGAAAGAACCACTCCCAGATACTATTATTAGAACCTTGACAGAGAAAAATCTTGTCTATTCTTTCGGGGACAGCTCACGTGTCATGGGGCTAATTTATCACAGTTGTTACACTAACGAGTGGATCAATCACTTTAGGAAAGATGGTAGATTTTTCTTAAAAAAGGACTCCATTTATGAACAGAAATTGAACTTCAATGCACGGCTCACAGAATGGGACGAAGTAGTCACCATCCTGAGCACAGTGAGGGTGGAACGAAACTCCATCTGGAAAACCATGAAAACAAGCACAACGATACTTCTACTTTTTCTGAGCCTCCTCCTATTCAGTTGTTAAGAAGAGAACCCCATTACAGATGAAGAATTAGTCATCGATTCATGTACCTTGGAGCCTAACTATGTTTCCATAGAAGGCTGGCAAGAGGTAAGTATTGATAACACAAGTCAGACAACCATGCTTTTACCTGTTGGCTATGTAACTTTATTTTTGGATACGGAGTTGATACCTGGGTTTTCGAAGCGAAAGGAAACAGCATGAAGGTGTCATTTTCTTTTGAGGAAAGGGGTCCAACCACG
Organism: uncultured Marinoscillum sp.; assembly: GCA_964351885.1. Classification (GTDB taxonomy): domain Bacteria; phylum Bacteroidota; class Bacteroidia; order Cytophagales; family Cyclobacteriaceae; genus Marinoscillum. Next base: position 16,710 of record CAYGPP010000047.1, on the reverse strand, counting down.
AGCGCACCCATTATTTTGAAAGAACCCTTGGCAAATTCATTGGAAAACTACAATGAGCTGTTGCCAATCAAATCACAAAAAGACTCAACTGAAATAATAGGAGCCGTTTACTTTAGTTGTGCTAAAACCGAAAGCAGTTATGGTGGAAAATGGGGCACCTTTTTCATAAGAAACAATGAAGAATACACCGAGGTGCTTTGGTTCCACTCATCATTCGATGATTGGAATGAAGCCTATACCATTTTGAGCACTGCAACCAGGAATTAGTTACGCCATATTGTACAAATCAGCTCACTTTTGACCTTAGCCATCGTAATTATTTCTCATAATGTAAAAAAATGCGACTATACGTTTGACAAATTGTATTGGTATGAATTAGCTTTGAACTGGAAATGAAAACAATCAATCTAAATACAGTCATTACACCAACGATTATTCTGGTCACAGTCGTGATTCAGAGATGGAATGGTTGTATTTAGTCTAAAACATAAAAGAAACTAAAAGCGCCATTCCAATATTCGGAATGGCGTTTTTTTTTAATCAAATACCCCAATGTATTACAACGACAGTACAGAAGTATTTTTAGACGGTGAATGGATTTTGGCCAAGGATGCTAAGGCCAGTCTCTTTGACCAAACACTTCACTATGGGACAGGTGTTTTTGACGGGTTGAGATCATATAATAATGGCAGTGGCTTTAATATTTTCAAACCAGCCGAGCATTTCAAAAGATTCCATGAATCTGCCGAAAGAGTTTTCATGAAGGTTCCTTACTCAGTGGAGGATCTGATCAAAATTGCATATGAATTGATCGATAGAAATAATCTCACCAACGCATACATCAGACCCCTACTCTATGCTGGACCAAATATGATTTTGGCTCCAGCCAAAGAATCTCACTTCTTCATGACCGCATGGAAGTGGGCAAAGTATCCTGGCTTTGAACCTTTGAATACGATGATCTCATCGTATCTCAAGCCAAGTCCAAAATCCACTCCGGTGGAGGCGAAAATCGTTGGAAACTACTCGGCGAATACATTAGCATCTGTAGAGGCCAAGAAATTAGGTTATGATGAAGCCATCCTTTTGGATCAAGAGGGATTCATCTCAGAAGGCCCAGGAAGCAATATCTTCTACGAAAAAGATGGCCAACTTTTCACTCCCAAGCGAGGTAACATTTTCCCAGGAATCACAAGATCAACAGTAATCGACATCTGTAAAGAATTGAAAATCAAGGTAACCGAAAAGGACATCACACCAGAAGAATTCTACAAAGCAGATCACGCTTTCTTCTGTGGTACAGCAACTGAGATTACACATATCAACTCAGTGAATGGAGAGAAATTTCACAAAGAATGGGAAGATTCAATTGGATCCAATGTGCATTTGATCTACCAACAAAAAGTAATGTTTGACGAATATCAAGGTCTCACAATCGTATAAGATGGCAACAGAATTAAATAAGTACAGTAAAGTCTTAACTCAAGATCCATCTCAACCCGCTTCTCAAGCTCAACTATATGCTGCAGGGCTTACGGAAGAGGATATGGATAAAGCACAGGTAGGCATTGTCTCGACTGGCTTTGAAGGAAATCCATGCAACATGCACCTCAACATCCTTTCTCACCAAGTGAAAAAAGGTGTGAGAGAAGCTGACCTTGTTGGCTTGATTTTCCACACTATTGGTGTAAGTGATGGTATCTCTAATGGAACGACAGGGATGAAGTATTCTCTCATCTCAAGAGACATTATTGCTGATTCTATAGAGACGGTTGTTCAAGCGCAGTTTTATGATGCGGTAGTAGCAGTAGTAGGTTGCGATAAGAATATGCCTGGTTCCATCATGGCGCTTGGAAGACTTGATCGACCTGGCCTCATGGTCTATGGTGGATCTGTGAAGCCCGGAAAATGGAAAGGTGAAGATTTGAACATAGTCTCTGCGTTCGAAGCATATGGTGCGCGCATGCAAGGAAATATGTCCGATGAAAATTATAAAGGGATCATCAAAAACGCTATCCCTGGCCCTGGAGCATGTGGTGGAATGTACACTGCAAATACCATGGCATCAGCCATAGAGGCCATGGGAATGAGCTTACCATATAGCTCCTCCAATCCAGCAGAAGGAGAAGACAAGAAATCTGAAACGGCTCGTGTAGGTAGTGCAGTTAGAAACTTACTCGAAAAGAATATCCTACCAAGAGATATCATGACCAAGAAGGCATTTGAGAATGCGATCGCCACGGTAATGGTTCTTGGAGGATCTACAAATGCCGTTTTGCATTTATTGGCTATGGCCTATTCGGTTGATGTAGATATTAATTTGGATGATTTCCAACGCATAAGTGATAAGACACCATTCTTAGCAAACTTGAAACCAAGTGGTCAATACCTCATGGAAGACCTTCACAAGATTGGAGGAATCCCGGGCGTACTAAAAATCATGCTCCGTGAAGGATATCTTCATGGAGATTGTATGACCGTGACAGGTAAAACGCTTGCCGAAAATTTGGCTGAAGTTCCGGACTTACATGATGACAAAGGATTGATGTACTCTTTTGATAAACCAATCAAATCAAGTGGACATATACAAATACTCTATGGCAACTTAGCACCTGAAGGATCTGTGGCTAAAATCACTGGAAAAGAAGGCGAGATATTCGAAGGTCCTGCTAGGATTTTTGAAGATGAATTTGACGCTATCCGCGGAATTCAAGAAGAAGTGCAAAAAGGTGAAGTTATTGTGATCAGATACTCTGGACCAAAAGGTGCTCCGGGAATGCCGGAGATGCTCAAGCCAACTGGAGCTGTGATGGGCAAAGGGTTGGGTAAAGATGTTGCTTTGATCACAGATGGTCGTTTCTCAGGTGGGTCACACGGTTTTGTAGTGGGACACATTACTCCGGAAGCACAAGAAGGTGGGCCAATTGGACTCATCCAAAATGGAGATATCATTAGAATAGATGCTGTAACTAATAAGCTTGACGTAAAAATTTCTGCAGAGGAATTAGAAGCGAGAAGGCAAGCTTGGAAACAGCCAGCCTACAAGGCAAATAAAGGAATACTTAAGAAATATATCAACTCAGTAAAATCAGCCTCGGAAGGTTGTGTAACTGATTAATAACAATTGGGATTATGAACACATCATCTCTAGAAATAAAGGAAAAACCGAATAAGACTACAGTGAAAGTAACAGGAGCTGAAGCGCTCTTGCTATGCTTGATCGAAGAAGGTGTTGATATCATTTTTGGTTATCCAGGAGGAGCCATCATGCCCATCTATGATGCACTCTATGGATATACAGACAGGCTCAACCACATCCTTACCCGCCACGAGCAAGGAGCTTCTCATGCGGCACAAGGTTATGCTCGCGTGACAGGAAAAACGGGTGTATGCTTCGCGACTTCTGGACCCGGTGCAACGAACCTTATCACAGGTTTGGCTGATGCACAGATTGACTCTACCCCTATTGTAGCTATCACAGGTCAGGTTCCTTCTCACCTACTTGGAACTGACGCCTTTCAGGAAACTGATGTAGTGGGGATTTCAATGCCAATCACTAAGTGGAATTGTCAGGTAACCAGAGCAGAAGAGATTCCTGCAGCGATTGCGAGAGCTTTTTACATCGCAAATACAGGACGTCCAGGACCTGTTTTGGTTGACATCACAAAAGATGCGCAATTTCAGGAAGTTGATTTCTCTTATGAGAAATGCACTAAAATAAGAAGTTACCATCCTTATCCTCCTCTGATTGAAGAAGACATCAAGGATGCCGCCACAATCATCAATGAGGCAAAAAAGCCTTTTATCCTTGTGGGTCAGGGAGTTTTATTGTCTGAGGCACAGAACGAATTATTGGCATTCGCTGAAAAGGCTAATATACCGATGGCTTCTACCCTAATGGGACTATCAGCTGTTGCCAATGATCACCCACTCTATGTAGGGTATTTGGGAATGCACGGGAATTATGGCCCCAACATTAAGACCAACGAATGTGATGTATTGATAGCAATCGGGATGCGATTCGATGATCGTGTAACTGGTGATCTGAAGCAATACGCCCGTCAAGCAAAAGTCATCCATATAGAAATTGATGCTGCAGAGATTGATAAAAATGTGAAGACCACAGTGGCTATCAATGCTGATGCGAAACAAGCTCTACTTGCATTGAATAAACAAATCAAGGCGAACAATCATGCTGCGTGGATTCAAGAATTTCATGACTGTGATAAAATCGAGGATGAAAAAGTCATCAGAAAAGAAAAATATCCCGAAAGCGGAGAGCTATTGATGGCGGAAGTTATCAGACGCGTTTCTGATAAAACCGAAGGCAAAGCGATCCTGGTAACTGATGTTGGGCAGCACCAAATGGTCGCCTCTAGGTACTATGAATTTTCAGATACAAGAGCCAATGTGACCTCTGGCGGACTGGGAACGATGGGATTCTCCTTACCAGCTGCTATGGGTGCCAAAATGGGCCAGCCAAATAAAACGGTAGTTGCCGTGATTGGAGATGGTGGCTTCCAAATGACGATCCAGGAATTGGGGACAATCTTCCAAAGTAATATTGGAGTCAAAATTTTGGTATTGAATAATAACTTCCTGGGGATGGTACGCCAGTGGCAACAACTCTTTCATGAGCGCAGGTATTCATTTACAGAGTTGACCAATCCTAATTTTCAAAAAATAGCTGAAGGATACGGCATTCATACCCAAAAAGTAACTGAACGAAGTGAAATTGATCAGGCAATAGAAAAATGGCTTAGTGTTGACGGCCCATCATTATTAGAAGTAGTGGTTGAGAAAGAGGAAAATGTCTTCCCGATGGTGCCATCAGGAGCGTCGGTTTCAGATATCAGATTAGATTAATTAGAGCAATATCATGTCATCAATTTATAGTATAGATACATCCGATAATCCAGAGAGAGAATTCACCCTTTCTGTATTGACTGAAGATAAGTCAGGTTTGCTGAACCATATCACGATTATGTTCACCAGGCGAAAAATCAATATTGATAGCCTCAACGTCTCCACTACAGAGATGACTGGCGTTTCCAGATTTACCATTGTATTAACTTCTACGCGCGATCGAGTTGAGAAAGTCGTCAAGCAGATTCGTAAGATCATAGACGTCTTAGGAGCTTTCGTATATGAGGAGGATCAGATTTACTATCAAGAAATCGCTCTATATAAAGTTCCTACTGAAGTATTCCTCAATGGAAGTAAAATTGAAGATCTGGTAAGAAACAATGGAGCAAGAATTCTTGTGATCGAAAAGGATCACATAGTCATAGAAAAAACAGGACATAAGAATGATACACATGATCTTTATCAGAAGCTAGTTCCACACGGGCTACTCGAATTCGTACGATCAGGACGGGTGGCCATATCAAAGTCAAAAAGAAAAACTGAAGCATACATCCAGCAATTGGAAGATGCTGAGTCTAATTATTTAAGTATTAAAGATTTTTAAATACCAATTATTACAAACAAACAAAAACATGGCAAAAATCAATTTTGGAGGGGTAGAAGAGGAAGTAGTAACTAGAGAAGAGTTCCCATTAGCTAAAGCTCAGGAAGTATTGAAGGATGAAACAATCGCTGTACTTGGTTATGGTGTGCAAGGTCCTGGACAAGCACTTAACTTGAAAGACAATGGTATCAACGTAATCGTTGGTCAACGTAAAGATTCCAAGACTTGGGACAAAGCTGTAGCTGATGGCTGGGTACCTGGCGAAACACTTTTTGAATTGGAAGAAGCATGTGAAAGAGGAACAGTATTGCAATTTTTGCTTTCTGATGCTGGACAAATCGCTCTTTGGCCTACAGTCAAAAAACATTTGACTGCTGGAAAAGCACTTTACTTCTCTCACGGTTTTGGTGTGACTTACAAAGAAAAAACGGGTATCATCCCTCCTACTGATGTTGATGTAATCCTAGTAGCTCCTAAGGGTTCTGGTACTTCTCTAAGAAGACTTTTCGTAGAAGGAAAAGGATTGAACTCAAGTTTTGCTGTGCACCAAGATGCTACCGGCAAAGCAAGAGAAAAAGCTGTTGCTTTAGGAATAGGCGTTGGTTCTGGGTACTTGTTCGAAACTAATTTTTACAAAGAAGTATCTTCTGACCTTACTGGTGAGCGTGGTACTTTGATGGGTGCTATCCAGGGGCTTTTCAAAGCGCAGTACGAAGTATTGAGAGAGAATGGGCACTCTCCTTCAGAAGCATTCAACGAAACTGTAGAAGAAGCTACTCAATCATTGTATCCATTGATCGCTGAGAATGGAATGGATTGGATGTATGCTAACTGTTCTACTACTGCTCAACGTGGTGCGTTGGATTGGATGGGGCCATTCTACGAAGCTACTAAGCCAGTTTTCGCGCAGTTGTACAAATCAGTAACTGACGGAATAGAAGCTCAGAAATCAATCGATAGCAATTCTAAGTCTGACTACAGAGTGAAACTTGAAGCTGAATTGAAAGAGCTTGAAGAATCAGAAATGTGGCAAGCAGGTAAAGCCGTAAGAAAGCTTCGCCCAGAAAATAGCTAAGAACAAAAATGGAGAATGGAGAATGAATAATTGACAATGATGGAACCCCTATCCGGTCTTACATCTCCGGTTTTAGCTTCTTATCAATGCCAAAAATCTAACTAGTCATTACTCATTCTCCATTTTCAATTGACAATTAAGATGTATCGCCCAGAAATTGAGGATGTAAAGAAGGCTCAGAATAACCTTTCGCAGGTAATTCACCAGACTCCCTTGCAGTACAGCTTCAATCTCAGCGAGCGCTATGATGCCAATATCTATCTGAAACGTGAGGATACTCAGATTGTAAGATCCTACAAGATCCGAGGAGCATACAATAAGTTAACTTCTCTTTCAGCCCAGCAACTTTCAAAAGGAGTCGTTTGTGCCAGTGCCGGAAACCACGCACAAGGTGTGGCATTGTCTTGTTTCAAACTAGGAGTCAAAGGAGTCATATTCATGCCTGCTCCTACTCCAAAGCAAAAAGTCCAACAAGTCAAAATGTTTGGAAAGGATCAAGTAGAGGTCATATTAGCTGGTGATACTTTTGATGATGCTTACCAACTGGCAATGCAGTATTGCGATAAGCATGACAGTACATTTGTTCACCCGTTTGATGACAAGAAAGTAATCGAGGGTCAAGCGACGGTTGGTTTGGAGCTATTCAAGGATGCGAATTTCAATATAGACATCCTTTTTTTACCTGTTGGCGGTGGTGGATTATCAGCAGGCGTTTCGAGTGTATTCAAAGTATTGAGCCCTACTACGTCTATCATAGGTGTAGAGCCAAAAGGTGCTCCAGCAATGCACGATTCGTTTGAACAATGTAAAGTTGTCACGCTCAAAGAAATAGACAAGTTCGTAGATGGAGCAGCTGTCAAAAAAGTAGGTGAACTCACCTACCCGATTTGCAAAGAAAATCTTAGGGAGATCGCTCTCGTGGATGAAGGTAAGCTCTGCTCTACCCTCATCAATATGTACAACGAAAGTGGTATAGTTCTAGAGCCAGCTGGAGCGCTATCTGTGGCTGTATTGGATCAATACCAAGAGGAAATCAAAGGTAAAAACGTGGTTTGCGTTTTGTCTGGTAGCAACAATGACATTACTCGCACCGAAGAAATTCGTGAGCGGTCATTGCTACATGAAGAATTGATGCATTACTTCATTATCCGATTTCCGCAAAGAGCAGGAGCATTGAAAGAATTTGTCGCAGAGGTATTAGGCCCAAACGATGACATTGTGCATTTCGAATACACTAAGAAGACATCTCGTGAAAAAGGACCGGCAGTGGTAGGAATTGAATTGAGAAGCAAAGAAGACTTTGCCCCATTGTTGGAGCGAATGAAAAAAAGGAATTTTTTGGGAGAATACCTCAATGAAAAACCTGATTTATTCGGTTATGTTATTTGATCCGATTTTGGGCAATACTATTTTCCGATTGTTTTTCCCAACGCAGAAATTCTTGAATTATGTTCATTATACATTTCAGAAACGCATGAAGTAAAATCACCAAATTTGTCCCTTAACTCGTCAATAGACTTACTTAATGTTTGAACACTACTTGCCAGATGACCTAACTCGGATTTTACGTCAACAATCTTTCTTTCAATGTTCAGTCTAAAGTGATCAAATCTATCATTCATAATGATATGCTCTTTTTAAAACCTTATGTAAAAATAACACGATGCGTGTACTAATATGTTCAATTATACTAACGAAAAGCTTGCCCATCTTATTTAATAGGTGATTATGTAGTTGGGTAATTGAAATTTTAGAAAGAAATTCGCTGAGGTGAATAAGTCAAGTACATAATTACCCAACAAGCCAAGTACCTAATCACCGAAAAAACCAATTACCAAAAAAGAATGAAAGTATTAAAATTCGGAGGAACATCAGTAGGAAGTGAAGAGGCAATCCGACAAGTCGCACGGATCGTTCAATCATCGGTTGATCAACAAATTTTGGTCACCTCGGCTGTTGGTGGGGTGACAGATCAATTGGTGAAAATTGGTGAATTGGCTGCTTCAGGGAAAAAAGATTATTCGTCTCTCATAGAAGCGGTAAAGGTTCAACACGAACAACTCTACTACAACTTAATAGAAGAAAAACCAGATCAAAAGTTCTACGACGTAATCCAAGAGTTCAAAGACATCTGTAAAGGAGTTTGGCTTTTAAGAGAGTTGACACCCCGAAGTGCAGATTATATTCATAGTACTGGAGAACGTCTTTCTACCTTAATAATCTCTGAGTTTTTTAGAAACGAAGGGATAGATATCCGTCTTTTTGATAGTCGTGATTACATCATCACCGATGATCACTTTGGGCATGCACGAGTAAACTTCAAGGAAACCACGAAGCGTTTAAAAGCACTTCAACCTGATTTGAGGAAAGTTAATCTCTTCCCTGGGTTTATTGCTTCTACCATTGATAATCAAACGACAACTCTAGGTAGAGGTGGCTCGGATTATTCCGCAGCTATTCTTGCAGGGGTCTTGGATGCCGATCATTTTGAAGTTTGGACGGATGTTGATGGTCTGATGACCGCTGATCCGCGAATTGTCAAACGCGCCAACTTCATTGAGCATGTCTCATACGAAGAGGCTCTAGAATTATCCCATTTTGGGGCCAAGGTCATCTACCCTCCTAGCATCCAGCCAGCATTGCAAAAAGGAATCGCAATTACGATTAAAAACACTTTCAACCCAGATCATCCTGGAACACTCATCACCAAAGAATGGGATGAGGACAAAAGTCTCATTCGGGGTATCTCCAGTATCAAAGACGTTGCATTGGTTACGCTTAGTGGGAGCAGCATGGTTGGTGTGCCTAAGTTTTCTTATCGCCTGTTTCAGGCCCTATCAGATGCGCAGATCAATGTGATCCTTATCACTCAGTCTAGCTCTGAGCATTCGATTTCTGTTGGGATAGATAACAAAGAAGCCAAAGCGGCGGTAAAAGCATTGAATCTCGAATTCGAGGAGCAAATTGAGCAGAATAAAATCGATCCGATTGTTGTTGAAAAAGACTTATCCATCATTGCATTGGTAGGGTCCAATATGCGGAATCAGGTTGGCGTAAGCGGACAGATGTTCAATGTATTGGGCAAGAATGGCGTGAGTATCAAAGCAATTGCGCAGGGTTCTTCTGAACGAAATATCTCTGCTGTGATCTCCAAGGATGACTTAGACAAAGCGCTGAACGTCTTGCACGAGAGCTTCTTCCTATCGGTAATGAAGCGAGTCAACTTGTTCATCATTGGTACTGGTAATGTTGGAAAAGCATTTATTGAGCAGTTAGTGCAGCAGTTTGCTTTCCTTAAGAAAAACCACCAGCTCAATATTAAAATCATCGGGATAGCGAACTCTCGGCAGATGAAATTTGAGAAAGATGGTATTCCACTATCCAAATGGCAAACGATGCTAGCATCTGGTGAAACTTTTACTAAGGAAGCATTTCTGAGTACGATGTACGATATGAATTTGCGCAACAGCATTTTCATTGACATCACAGCTTCAGAGGATATAGCTGCCCTTTATCCGCAGATTCTTCAAAAAAGTATCTCGGTTGTAACTCCGAATAAGATAGCTGCAACTGGCCCTTATGCAGACTACCTAAAGCTAAAGTCTACGAGTAAGAAATTTGGAAGTCAGTTTTTGTTTGAAACAAACGTCTGTGCTGGGCTCCCCGTTATTTCTACTTTGAGTGATTTGGTGAGAAGCGGTGACCAAGTTCATCAGATTGAAGCGGTACTTTCTGGTACGTTGGTTTACTTATTCAACGAATATAATGGCTCAACTAAGTTCGTTGATGTGATCAAAAAGGCCAAAGAACTTGGTTTCACAGAACCTGATCCACGACTAGATCTGTTTGGTTCAGATGTGAAAAGAAAGATTGTGATACTCATTCGCGAAAGCGGTTACAAATGTGAGTACGATGATATCTCACTCAACTCATTCCTTCCACAAAGCTGTATGGAGAGCACAACCGTTGAGGATTTCTATGAGAAAGTCGATCAGGAGGAGGCACATTTCAAGAATCTCTACGACTCTGCCGCCAAGGATGGCAAGCGATTGAAAGTAGTCGCTCAGTACAAAAACGGGCATGGCGCTGTAGGTTTGGAAGCGGTAGATTCATCTCACCCTTTTTTCAATCTGGAAGGAAAAGACAATATCGTGTTGTTTTATACCAATAGATATAAAGAGCAGCCTATGGTGATCAAAGGAGCTGGGGCTGGAGCTGAAGTAACGGCATCTGGAATTTTTGCCGATGTATTGAGATTATCACAAACTGATTGATCAACTGTGGAAAGCGTTAAAATATTCGCCCCCTCTTCTGTAGCCAATGTTGGCCCAGGATATGATACTTTTGGTTTCGCCATAGAAGAACTGGGAGACGTTATTACATTGACCAAGCGCGCTGATGGTTTACTCAATGTCCTTCCAACGGAGGGCGCTGATTTACCAACAGATCCAAAGAATAATGTAGCATCTGTTGCCATTCAGTCGATGCTAGACCATTTGGGAAGCCATCAGGGAATAGACATTCATATCAAGAAATTATTCAAACCAGGTAGCGGATTGGGAAGCAGTGCTTCGAGTGCTTCAGGTGCCGTATTTGCAGCTAATGAATTGCTGGACAGACCGTTAGAAATTGAGGAGCTGATTCCTTTTGCGCTTGAGGGCGAAGCTTTGGCTTCCAAATGCTACCATGCCGATAATGTAGCTCCTGCCCTGCTTGGAGGTTTTCAAGTAGCTCGGAGCTATGAGCCATTTGAGTTGTTTCGTGTGCCTACTCCTGAAGAACTTCGAGTACTCATCATTTTTCCAGATGTAGAAGTAAAGACCGCAGTAGCAAAAGGACTGATCCCGACTGAGTTGAGTATCAAAGATGCTCGGGAACAATGGGGAAACGTAGGTGGTGTGATTCACGCATTGCATACTGCTGATTATGGATTGTTAGAGCGCTCTATTCAAGATAGAATTGCAGAACCCCACAGAAAAAAGCTGATTCCCAATTATAATGAGGTTAAAGGAATAGCCAAAATCTCTGGCTCGGTAGGCTTCAACATATCAGGTTCTGGACCAAGCATGTTTGCACTATTCACAAGTGATGAAGAAGCCAAAGCATGCGCTGAATTGGTAACGTCTATGTATTACAAAACAGGTCAGACGGTGCTAATTCATATTTCCAAAATCAACCAAAAAGGTTGTGAAGTGATCAATAGCTGAATCAACTTATGAAATTCTATTCTACCAACGGACAGTCAAGTCCAGCTTCATTCAGAGATGCAGTAATCAAAAGCCTTCCGGCTGATAAGGGATTGTATTTCCCAGAGCAGATCACGCCCCTGAATGCCAACTTTCTTGCTCGACTCAATAGCATGACTTTACCAGAAATTGGTTTTGAAGTCTTGACTCAATTTTGTGAAGAAGATATTCCAGCGGAGAAGCTCCAAGAGATTCTCGCCAGGGCTTTAGACTTCCCTATTCCAGTCGTGGAGGTCGAAAACGGAATCCATACATTAGAACTGTTTCATGGTCCAACATATGCCTTCAAAGATGTTGGAGCAAGATTTTTAGCCAGATGCTTGGGTTATTTCAATGAATCAAATAACCTAGAGGTAACCATTCTAGTCGCAACTTCAGGTGATACTGGAGGAGCGGTTGCATCAGGATTCTATAATGTCCCAGGGGTGAAGGTAGTGATCCTCTACCCTAGTGGTAAAGTGAGTGATTTACAAGAAAAGCAACTGACAACCCTTGGCGGAAACATCCGGGCAATAGAAGTCAAAGGAAACTTTGACGATTGTCAAGCCATGGTGAAGCGTGCCTTTCTAGATCAAAGTATCAATTCCAAACTTAACCTTAGCTCTGCCAACTCGATCAATATTGCGCGCTGGTTACCACAGTCACTTTACTATTTTGATGCCTTTAGACAACTTCCATCGGATGAACTGGTCATCTCCGTGCCTTCTGGCAACTATGGAAACATCACAGCAGGAATGCTTGCGAAGAAAATGGGTCTCCCAATCAAACGATTCATCGCGGCTTCTAATGCCAACGATGTGATCCCTAGGTATCTCCAAACAGAACAATACCACCCTAAGCCTACAGTCGCTACAGTCTCTAATGCTATGGACGTAAGCGATCCGAGCAATCATCCCAGAATGCTCGATTTGCATGACCGGTTGTTTGCAGACATCAAAGCGCATGTCAGTGGATTCACACTAAGCGATGAAGAAACAATCGCTGTAATGAAGTCTTGCTACGATCAGACGGATTATATCTTAGATCCTCATGGAGCGATCGGTTATGCTGCCCTCAAAGAAAAATTGGAGGAAGGAGAAACGGGGCTTTTCTTGGAAACGGCACATTACAGCAAGTTCATGCCTGTGGTAGAAAAAGCGCTCGGTCAGAGCATCCCACTACCTGAGTTTGTGGGAGACCTGATGCAACAAGAGAAGGCAGCTACGCTCATGGAAAATAGCTATGAGGACTTTAAGGAGTATTTGTTGGGATAGTTGTAAATTTGATGGTATAAATGTGCGAGACCTGCATTCAAAGCCTGGTGGGAACAGGGATAATTTCCCTGAACAGTCTGACTAAATGCGCTCTGACTTTTAGAAAAATGCGCTTCACTCCTCTCGGTTTTTCAGACTCAGTGTTGTGGTGATTTTCCTACGAAAACCGCCTTTCAAAAAAAATCGCATTCAAAGCGTATTAAGGCTGATTTTATACATCACTCCATTCATGGCTATTTGTGGGTTCATTCATAGCCATTCATGTCATTGTAGGCTATGCGTAAAAGGATTGGTCGGCACGTTATGAACACTTAGTATATAATACTAAAGACACGGAAGTAACTTCCGCGCTAGAGGTGGTACCGTAAGAAACTGTTGGTGGGATGATGGAACTTTTCTTGGTTGTGCATGGTACTGGTAAAATTGTTTCTTTTATAAATCTCTCTATTATGAAATATGTAAAATCTTTAATTCTCATTGCTTTCCTGCAAAGCTGTTCACATTCTCGTTCTGAATTAAATAATTGTGAGATGAAAATAGACTCTCTAAAACAAGAAATGGTTAAATTGAGAGATAGAGGTTTGGAACAGGCCGAACTCGCGAAATTTGAAGCTGAAAAATTCAGAAGAATTAGGCGACAATTGGAAAATGACGGCCTATGGGAGCAGTATAAGGAATAAGACATATAACAATCCCTAACTGGCGCGGAAGTTACTTCCGTGACACATATGCGGTAATGAAGAAACCCTCACTAGCCTCACGTCTCCCTGAGATCAAATCCACCCTCACCTCCAACGGCATCTGCTTGTGTTCTTATCGTGCTCCAAACAAATAACCCCAAACGAAACACTTGAGTCTGAGGGCTAAGAGACTCCCTTATAATTGCTTCACACTCACTTGAAATCAATCCAATTCTCAAGCAATTCAGGGAGTGACGTTAGGGCTAGGCTCTAGCCTGAGTTTCTCGCTCAGGTTTCGTCTTGATCGCTCGGCAGTTGATTATGCCTGAGGTAATGGAGTGTTAGTTGTAAATTTGATGATATGAAGGTATTGATACCACCATGTAAATCATGGTTGGGAACAGGGGGTTAAAAAAAAATACCCAGAACACTCTATATAGCAAATGAGGTTTTCGGTGGTTTATGAAAGTTCAGTGCTATCTACCAACACCGCCAAATCGTTGATTTGGCCTTTAAGAATGAAAAAATTAAAACAAGACTTATGTTGATTAAAAAAATACTAATGCCCATCGTTCTAGTGTGCGCCATCACAATATCAAACGCACAGGATATGGTGAATCCAGTAATTAAATCATTCGGAGGGATTTACGATATTCCTGAAGCCACAGTCCTCCCAAACCCTGATTTGGAGTACAAGGTGGTGATAGATTTGTATTCTGGCTCAGCATCTCCTGATAAGCTTAATCCAGCGCTAAATAATGTTGCTCGGATGATTAACCTACATGCCATTGGCGGAGCTACTCAAAAAATGGACATTGTGCTGGCTATTCATGGGGATGCTAACGATGTGGTCATGAGCAACAAACATTATTTTGATCGATACAAAGTAGATAATCCCAATATTGAGCTCATCAAGAATCTCAAAGAGGCCGGAGTGAAGCTTACTGTGTGCGGACAGTCACTGACTGGATACAATGTTGCGCCTGGTCAGGTACTTAAAGAGGTAGAGATTGCCACCTCAATGCTAACCACCGTGACAACCCATCAGCTCAAAGGATATGCGCTTTTATCTTTTTAACGCATTTCGTTAATGCTTGTAAAGTCTCATATGCATACCATGCTCTATACAAAGACCTCCCAAACAACACACTTGCGTCTGAAGGCAAAGAGACTCCCTTATAATTGCTTCACACT
>CAYGPP010000047.1:0-1692 GCA_964351885.1 uncultured Marinoscillum sp. | reverse complement strand
GCAAAGAGACTCCCTTATAATTGCTTCACACTTGCATGAAATAAATCCAATCATCAAGCAATTCAGGGAGTGACGGTGTGGGTTTTTCACCTTTGTTGGTAACAGCACCAACATTAGAGAGAAGTCATTCTAGTCATTTGGTAATCATTGCTAGAGGTTATCTGATCACTCGTCTAATAAAAATCTAAAGCTCAGCATGCGGTAGGGTATACTGAAGACTGTTCGTCTTACATCCAAGCAACCCATATAGTAATATGAAAATCATCAAACCCAATTATCAATTGGCATTACTCACATTGCTTTTAGTTTCTATAAGCCCACTGAACAGCTGCAAAGAATCTGATAGTGACGAAATTGATAAAACAGAGGAAACCGAAGAGCTAGGTAATACTGACGTGGCTGACTTAACTCATTTGCCATTCGGAGGCCCATTGATATTGAGAAGAGATGAAGGGGATAGATCTCCAGATTTCGAATCACTATGGCTCTGCGGTGTTCCTGCTGATGGAGCGGGGAACTCGAATGCCACTGATTGGACAAACGAAGATGGAACCTGGGACTACACCCGTAAACCGCAAGTGGAAGGGAGCATGACTTGGGGAAGTGATTTCGAATTTAAGTTAGATGGAAACAGTAAGCGAATCATTACAACCAATGCCCTACCCGATCATCCAACTGGCGTTTTTCCTATTGACCCTTCGAGTGTTGCTTTCCAATACGACCGCAATACCAACGAAATCAAAGCGCGCGAAATCTTGTTTGAGTTTCCTGCTATTCCCGAAGTAGCGGACGAAGCAGGTTGTGTCACCTATGGGCCTGCCGGCATTTCTCTCAGCGGTAGCGTGATCTATCATGGCGCTTCTACTCTTGGTAACGATGCTGCTGCTCACGAAATATTAGATAGTTTCGGAGGTCACACGGATGGCACTGAGACCTACCATTATCATTTCTTAGCGGACGATCTTCGCGACCATATTCATCCGCACGAAGAAGGTCACTCGGGGCTCATGGGATATATGATAGATGGCTTTGGGATATATGGCCCACGTGGAGAGGACGGAAAAATCCTTTGGTCCAAAGATTTGGACGAATGTCATGGTCATACGCATCCAGTACTTTGGGATGGTGAAATGATCGAGTTGTATCATTACCACTGGACTTACGATTTCCCGTATAACATTGGTTGTTTCAAAGGAACGCCTGTTCGATAAATAGCTCCACCTGACAAGTTGAGTGTTTAAAAATCCTGAATTTCAGAAAATGAAAACGTTAAGGTTATCAATAGCTTTTGCTTCACTATTTATCATGGCTTCAATACTTTCTTGTGGAGATAAAAATGAGGAAATGGAGGATATCGACAAGACTGTGGAAGAGGTCAACTCGGATCTCCCTCCTAACATCATCTTCATCGTAGCTGATGATATGGGATGGGATGCTTTTGGGAAATACCCCGGCATTACGAGTACCAAGGCGATTACTCCTTCGCTTGACTCTCTTGCGCAAAATGGTCTAACGTTTACCAACTTTTGGGTCAACCCAATATGTGCGCCCACTAGAGCGGCAATGCTTACTGGCAAATATGCTTTTCGCACAGGAGTTGGAGGTGTGAAAAATCCGCAAGAAGCAGCACTCAGTAGCTCAGAAACGCTCATTCAAAAACATATCAACGACCAAACGTCTAATGAATATGCT
>CAYGPP010000046.1:0-23750 GCA_964351885.1 uncultured Marinoscillum sp. | reverse complement strand
TTCCTATTCTGTGCTGACGTTGAATGGGAAATTGATCAGCGAGGGTAAAGGTAATCTTGTACAAACTGAAGGACTCAAGCCCGGAATTTATCTTGTTCGAGCTACTTTAGATTTTGACACATTGATTTCAAAATTGGTCGTTAAGTAAAAACTATTAAACATTGTTAATCCATGATTTTCTACCAAAATAGGTCATCAGTATTAGTTGTTATATTTCTGCTTTTGAGTTGTGCCTTGTCTGCACAAAAACCAAACGTTGTACTTATCATGGCCGATGATATCGGCTTAGGCGATATTGGATTTTATCATAAAGAAAGAACTGGAGCCGAACCCATTATCCCTACACCCAATATAGATGCCTTAATTACCCAAGGAATTCGTTTTTCTGATGCGCATTCTCCTGCATCACTTTGTGCTCCTACAAGGTATTCCATGCTTACGGGTAACTTCTCATTCAGAAATCAAGCAAATCCTTGGGGTGTTTGGAACCCTGAAACGTCTGCAGGAATTGCATCAGATTACCCTACAATCGCTCGGATTGCGAAAAATGGGGGATATCAAACGGCCTTTTTTGGGAAATGGGGACTTGGAGGAGTTTGGAATGGTCGGTCCGAAGATCCTGTGCATTACGCAACAATGCAAGGAGGTGCCAGATCATTTGGCTTTGACTATGCCGTAGAATTGCCTCAAGGCATACAAAATGCACCTTACGCTTTTTACGAAAACGGAAAGTGGATGAAACTGGACAAAATGTCACAACTTGTTGACCTTACTTTTGAGCAGACTAAATACGACGAGAAAGAACGCTCCAAAAAACGTGAAGGACTGGGTGATTCTTTTTGGAATCCAACAAAAGCCGGACCCATCTTGGCTGAAAAGGCAGTCGATTATATCAAAAGTAGAAGTGCGGATAAGTCATTTTTTATATACTACTGTAGTCAAGCTGTGCACGTACCTCATACTCCCACAGCAAAACTCAATGGAGTGAACGTCTCAGGCACCACACCGAACAGTCATGGCGATATGATCAAAGAATTGGATGTACAGGTAGGTATGATCATTCAAGCGCTCAAGACTCAAGACGTCTATGAAAACACATTGTTCGTATTCACATCCGATAATGGAGGACTGTCTCATTACAATGCTAAAGGACATGATTCCAGTAACGGACTCAAAGGGAGCAAGGGATCTATATATGAAGGAGGACATAGAGTGCCATTTATAGCAGTGTGGCCCGGGAAGATTGACCCAAATATAGTTTCTGATGTGGTTATCCTGGGACAGGATATGGTGGCTACAATGGCGGCAATTACCACTGTGAAGAATGGCAAAGATCAAATATTAGATGCAGCGAATCTATTGCCAGTATTTACAACTAATAATATTCAACAAGTACACCCAAACATCTTGCATCAGTCCCAAGCGAACGGCGGGCCTTATTATGCTTTAAGACAAGGGGATTGGAAACTGGTCATGAAGACCAAGAAGAGGGAAGATTTTGATAATCTAGAAGTTATCGGCCTTTATAATTTAGCCAATGAATTAATCGAAGACAAAGAGACTAACCTGATGAATGATTCAGGTCAAGTGCAACGAATTGAAACAATGATGGCCAAGTACAAGGAGCTACGCCTTGGTGATCATACCACCTTACTTTCTAAGTAAACACTTTTTTAGTTTGATATGAAAAATGTCCAAAATTCCAAATTCGGCCTATTATTGGCGATCGTGCTTATTATATGTTTTTCCTCGTGCTATCAGCAGCCCTTAGGCGATTTTTCGAGAAAGACGGATTTCAATTTTGATTGGAAATTTAAACTGACAGATGACACTACAACTCTGACTCATGTTCCACTTTCCGATGATGGCTGGAGAGATCTTCGATTGCCTCACGACTTTGGGATCGAATTCTCCTTTGACTCCACTCTAGAGGGAGCTACAGGCTATCTACCAGGAGGTGTTGGTATCTACCAGAAGCACTTCGCTACTCCGGCTTCACCAGGGGAGAAGAGCATTTATGTGCTTTTTGACGGGGTATATAACAATTCCAAGTATTGGCTCAACGGCGAAAAACTAGGGCAAAACCCCTACGGGTACTCACCTGTCTATTATGACCTGACCAACCTGGTTAAAACGGATGGTTCTGAAAATGTGCTGACAGTACACGTTGATCACTCACGATACGCTGACAGCCGGTGGTACACTGGCGGTGGTATCTACAGAAATGTTGACTTAATCACGGTAAATAAGCTTCATATTCCTATATGGGGAACATATATCACAACACCTGAAGTATCAGAGGAAAGCGCCTCGGTTGAGATTGAGGTAAACGTAGAGAACCAAAATAAGTCCGTAGAGACATTTACTCTGACTACAAGGATATCTGACATTGGTGGCAATCAGGTAGCAGAAAAATCGCAGGAACAGCAGGTTCCATCTGGAGAAACCCTCACATTTGATCAATCCTTATCGGTAGCCAATCCGATGCTTTGGGATACAGAAAATCCCAACCTTTATGTGGCTGTCACTAGTATCGAGAAGGAGGGAGTTCTTGTTGACGAGTATTCCACAAAATTTGGGATAAGATCCTTTCTATTTGACAAGGATGAAGGTTTTTTCCTTAACGGAAAGAACACCTATGTTAAAGGTGTTTGTATTCATCATGACGGTGGACTTGTTGGAACGGCAGTACCAATAGGAGTATGGAAAAGAAGATTACAAAAACTGCAAGAAGGCGGCGTAAATGCTGTTCGTACCTCTCATAATCCATTCTCAGATGAGTTTCTGGATTTATGCGATGAGCTGGGGATTCTTGTTCAAAATGAGATTTTTGATGAGATGGACAACCCTAAAGACAAGCGGTTTAACAAAGAGGAGCAAGAGCCTCTATACATCACTGAGGGATATGATAACCATTTTCAAGATTGGGCATATAGTGATTTGAAAAGGACAATGCTTCGCGATAGAAATCATGCTTCGGTTTTCATGTGGAGTATAGGGAACGAAATTGAGTGGACGTATCCATATTATAAAGAGGTTAGCGGACTCTGGGAAGGAAAAGGGAGTTATTGGAACAAAATCCCAACATTGACTCCAGAGGAGATGAAAGCAAGATATGAGGCCTTGCCAGAGAGAGAATATGTTTTGGCTGAGACAGCCAAAAAGCTTTCGGTATGGGTGAAAGAGTTTGATACGACAAGACCCGTCACAGCTAATCTGATCATACCTGTTGCTAGCTTGGCAACTGGCTATGCCGACGCACTGGATGTAGTTGGTTTTAGCTACCAAATAGCACAGTATGATTGGAGTAAGAAACATTTTCCACATATGCACTTTACCGGAAATGAAAATTCAGGGTATCTCAGTGAATGGAAATCTGTTACTGAAAAGCCGTATGTATTTAGCATGTATATGTGGACAGGTATCGATTATCTCGGTGAATCTCAGGATGATTGGCCCCAAAAAGCATGGCCAGGAGATATGATGGATTTAGGTGGTTTTACTACCCCTGGTTGGCACAACTTCAAAGGCATCTGGGTGGATGAACCTCATATTGCAATTACTACATTGCCCTTAGAGGGATCTAAGTTTAAACTTGAGCAACAGTTCGATCAGCCTGTCACTTTGAACAATAAAGTGCTCAATTGGCAGAATTACGGAGCGAACAATCATTGGAACTATAATGAAGGCGAAATGATCATTGTACAGGCTCATTCAAACCTTGAGAAAGTTGAGCTATTCCTTGATGAGAAGTCGCTCGGAAGTAGGGAAATGACAAATACGCCAGATAGAATTTTCAGATGGGTAGTTCCATTCAAATCAGGTAGACTCACCGTGACAGGTAAGGATGCCTCTGCCGAATTGATGTCAGCTAATAGCCCAGCAGCAATTAATTTAGAAGTGGACAAAAGTGACCTTGATTCTGATGGTTATGATGTCGCTCATCTCGTTTTGCAGCTTGTAGATCGGAATGGAGTTCCGGTAAGACACATCGATAAGGAAGTCACTTTCGAGGTAAAGGGAGATGTCAAGCTTCTAGGTGTTGACAATGGTTCCAACAAGAGCACTCAGGATTATCAGACCAACTCTGTAATTACTTCTCAGGGTAGATGTTTGGCAATTATCCAATCATTGAGAAACATTACTGGTCAAGTAAAGGTGACTGCTAGAGTTGAGGGACTTGAGCCTGCTGAAATCATCCTCACAATAAAGTAATATGAAACCCATTATGCGATTCCAAAATTGGTTTATCAACGGTTTTTTGGCCCTTGCAGTTATTACAATTTCTTGTAATCAGGAGTCAGAGAGTTGTTCAGAAAGAGAGGTGATGGATTTCAACTTTAACTGGCAATACCACCATGGAGAATTGTTAAATAAAGCCACCAATACTAAAGGGTGTAAGCAAGTTCAATTGCCTCATGACTGGAGTGTCAGAATGTGCTATCAAAAAGAGAAGACATCAGCGAGTTCGGGTTTTGTTTCTGGAGGTATTGGTTGGTATCAGAAGGATTTTAAGTTTGAGCAAACAGATAATCCCAAGGCAATTAGGATAGAATTAGATGAAGTGTATTGCACTGGAGCTTTCTTGGCTGCAAGAAGTTAAGTGAATATTCTTTATGGTGGTAAATAGTAACAAACAAACATTCCAATGAAAGTACTATTGAAGAAGTCAATATTCAGCATATCCCTTGTCCTACTTTTTGTGCAAGCGGAAAGTCAAACGCTACAATTTTCAGATGGTGATAAGGTCGTAATGATCGGCAATAGTATTACTCATGGAGGATCTTATCATACTTACTTACAGCTTTTCTATGCCACTAGATACCCAGACACCAGAGTAGACTTTATCAACTGTGGCATATCTGGAGACAATGCAAGTGGCATGATACTTCGGTTTGAAAAGGACATAATGATCCATGAGCCGAACTATGCTTTTATCATGACAGGGATGAATGATGTGATGCATGACCTTTATGGTATGGAGTCACCTGATTCGACCATCTTGGTACGAAGGGAAGAAGCACTCTTAAATTATTATCAAAACACATCGGAGTTGGCCGAATTGTTGAATGATCGAGGCGTGAAGCTTATATTTATGACACCCACAATTTATGATCAGACAGCAAAATTTGAGAGCGAGAATAAACTGGGTGTTAATGATGCACTTGCAAAATGTGCCATACACATTAGACAACTAGCCAACGAATATAAAGCTCCTGTTGTTGATCTATTTGCTTACTTGCAAACAATAAATACACAGCTACAATTAGATGATCCTAATGCGACAATCATAGGCAAAGACAGAGTACATCCAGGTCAAGAAGGTCACCTGCTGATGGCTATGGAGATTGTCAAAACCATATTTCCTCAGTCTAATATATTAGAAGTAGTCCTTGACGCTAAGAGAAAGACACTTTTGAATGAAGACTTTAAGACTTTTGATTGGATTAAAACAGGTGATCTATTGAGTTTTAAATTGCTTGAAAAATCTCTGCCTCTTCCGATTCCAGCACATTTGGATGAGACTTTTGATATGGATCCGTTTGATCAAGAATGGAATAGTGAATTGCTGAAAGTAACCAAACTAAAAAAAGGAAGCTACCGGCTTTCTATTGATGGAAAAGAAATCGGCTCTTTCACCGCCGATCAATTAAATGAGGGCCTAGATTTAGCTATTATAAAACACACACCTCAATACATCCAAGCTTCAGAATTGCTAAAAATAGCGTTTAAAATTCAACACCTACAAAGCAAACTCAGGGTAGTTAAGTTGGTGGAGTACCGGCATTTGAGAGACTACAAAGGGGATGGTTCTTTGGAGTCAAGGAGAGAATTTTTAGATGCTAACAACGAGCAACAAAAACATAGAAGTTGGTATCCGTATCTTCTTAGAACGGTAGATCAATATTTTGAATTTTTGCCAATTGAGGATCAAATTATAGAAGAGCTGGCCCAATCCAGAAGAGCATTGTATAATCAGAATGCTCCATTGATACATACTTATTCTTTGGCTTGGCAGAGCAAATGATTTAATTACTGATTGACAGTGAGCCTTTTGTTACGGATTAATAGTGCTCATTGACTCAAAAAGTTATTCTTCAAATGAAGTTTTTAGAATTTGTTAGCGTATTTATTTCACTTAGTCTAGTTTTTAACTTATCGGCTAAAGATTCGGTTGCATATTCTTCATCAATTAGTGAATGTGATGATAATGAAAACCTTCGGTTAAGTCTTACCATTCCTGGCATCTCAGGCTTCAATCCTACTACCGACACACTCGATTTGACCGACAACAACGCAAGACTTGTCCATGTAGCTTTTTATGATGCAACCCCTGATGATGAGTTTATTTTGAACATCCAACCTGTCGATTTTGAAGGTGTATTTGAATATTACGGGACTGTAAGTATGTATGTGAACTATGAGGGAACCTCAAGCTTCCCTTATCAGATAGAAGAGTGTATTGGTCAAACATATTTCTCAATTGATTTCATTCTCGAAGACAACTCTTGTGAAGTTCCGCAAATAGATACCTTAAGATTGACAATGACAGACAGAGTGTCTAGCAATAATCTGGTTGAGATTTTTACACCTGATAATAGCTTGGAATTGGAAGGTGGGAATCCCGAAAAACTATCTTTTGAAATTACGGATATTGACAATGATGAAATTGATATGTGGTTGGCTTTGGATGATTCTGCTTCAGTTGCTGGTAAGGGTTTTACACTAGAGATTGAGGAAAAGGCGTCTGGTAAAGTATCTGGATATATTCATTGGGATGCTGAATGTAAATCAAATAGCTTTTTGGAAAACGAGTTATTGAGGTTAGCATTATTTGCCAATGACCTGGATGCTTGTGACGAAGGGACTCCAGTGATTCATTGGATAGATGTTGAGATTATCTGGCCAGTTAATCCGCCTCCGACTTTAATTGCTTCTAAGGTCAATCACGAAGTTTTTGTTGGAAGTCAATTTAATTTTAGCTTGATTGTTGAAGACTTTGATGGAGATGATACTATTATCGGTATTGAAGGTCCTGAGTTTGGAACATCGGACCTGCAGGCCCAGATTGAGATAGTTGATGTTGCCAGTGCCAAACAAGTACGTTTCGATTGGGAGCCTAGTTGTGAGGCGTTTTTAGAAGGGAATCATTATCAATATGTTATTTGGGCTCAAGATGACTATTGTCAACAAACGAGATTTGATTCTGTAAGGCTTACTATCAATCTGTTAGAAAACCGATCTTCTTTTGATGCCTTTGAGCCTGCGAATGTATTTACACCAAATGGTGATGGTATCAATGAATATTTCGTACTTTCTGGACATTCGGATACGCGACGCAACTTACCTGACAATACCTGCTTAGATCAATTCGAACTTTTTTCTGTTTACAATGCCAGCGGACAGTCGGTGTTTGAAAGTACAGACAGAAACTTCAAGTGGGATGCAGCAGGCTTCAGTTCAGGGACATACTTCTATAGTATTGAATATTCAGAAACTCGTTTTAAAGGGTTTTTTACTGTGCTTAAATAGCAAAGGAACCAAATTAACTCAGGATTGAATGATCTGATAAGTGCTAATTATGCACATTATACATCTCGATTTTTATAATGAGCAATCATTTGCGTAAGCTTTAATTCATTAATTTTCTTTAGTTGCAAGAGTCTTTCAAACCACATTGTTATGATGAAAAATATCAGAACCGTTTTTTTTGGATTATTAATGCTCATGATGTGTGCAGCGTGCACCCAGGAGTCAATTAATAATCGCCAAATTATCGATTTTAATTTCGATTGGCAGTTTAGACTTGAAGATTCACTGAACACGGATAATGAATGGAAAACGGTACGCATTCCGCATGATTGGAGCATCGAATTGGGCTATCAAAAAGAAAACACATCTGCTAGCACAGGCTTTGTTCCAGGAGGTGTCGGATGGTATCAGAAGGGTTTTAAGATTGAGCAACCAGATAAGAACAAGGCAATTTGGATAGAATTCGATGGAGTGTATTGCAATTCAGAAGTTTGGATCAATGACCAATATCTGGGTTTTAGACCCAATGGGTACAGTAGTTTCAAATATGAACTGACTGACTATCTTAACTACGGGGCTACTAACACGATCAAGGTAAAAGTTGACCATAAGGCCTATGCAGATACGCGCTGGTACACGGGATCTGGTATTTACAGAAGCGTTCGATTAGTAAAGGCATCACTTACACATATTGAACATTGGGGAGTCCAGGTAACCACACCACTGGTAACAGAATCGAAGGCAATTGTTCAAATAAAAACCCAAATCGCTAATCCAGGAGAAAACACCTCATTGAATTGGGTGATAGAAGATGCAGCAGGTACAATAGTCAGTAAAGGGGAATCAACTAATATTAGTCAGGGAGCATTCGAGGCAAAAGCAAAAATTCAACAGCCGCAGCGATGGGATATTGAAAGCCCAAACCTTTATATTTTAAGAAGTGTTGTGAAGGTCAATGGCAAGCAAGTAGATGAGACCAATACCACTTTTGGCGTAAGGAGCATCGCATTTGATGCTGATCGAGGATTTCTACTAAATCATAAACCAGTTAAAATCAAAGGTGTGAATATGCATCACGATGCAGGCGCATTAGGTGCTGCCGTGACCAAACATACTTGGGAGAATCGGGTACGAAAACTCAAGTCAATTGGAGTGAACGCTATTAGAATGTCTCATAATCCACATTCAATAGAATTCATGGAGGTGTGTGATGAGATGGGCATGCTTGTGATGGATGAGTTTTTTGATGAATGGCATAAACCCAAAGACAAAAATCTTAATTGGATAGGAGACAACAAAGCAAAGGGTGAAATAGCACAAGGTTACAGCGAGCATTTTCTGAAGTGGGCTGAGCGCGATCTTAAGGATTTGATTCGCAGAGATTTTAACCACCCATCAGTGATTATGTGGAGCATTGGCAATGAGATAGAATGGACATTTCCATATTATTCTAAGGCCTTCAGAGAGATCAATCCAGTTCAGCTAGAGTTTGATAAAAAATCTCCAATCTTCGAACCAGAGAAAGTGAAACCTGTTTTTGACAGAATCACGCAAGGCAAAGATTCCTTGGCAATAGTTGCTAAGATTCTAACCAACTGGGTGAAAGAAATGGATACTACGAGACCTACTGTTTGTGGTAGTGTTCGGCCTGCTATCTCATTGGTCAGTGGATACGGAAAAGCAGTGGATGTTCTTGGCTTTAACTATCGTGCGGAAGCTTATGACGAAGCACACCGAGTTTACCCTGATTTGAAGATTATAGGTTCTGAAAACTGGGGAGCATACTCTGAATGGAAAGCTGTGAATGAGCGAGATTTTATAGCAGGGATGTTTGCATGGACAGGGTTTGCTTACTTGGGAGAAGCAGGGCCTTGGCCTAGGAAAGGATTGGAAATTGCATTTTTTGATTATGCAGGTTTTAAAACTCCCAGAGGTCATTTTTTCGAAACACTATGGAAGGAAGATCCTAAAGTTTATGCTGTAACTACATTAGCTAGCGAGTCAGAGTTTAGCTACACAAAAAGGAACGGGTGGCAATTTGATATTCAATGGACACAACCTCCAGTAACTTGGAAGGAGCTTCGTAAATGGGAGTGGTATCCCAATGTGAGTGAGCATTGGAACTATGATAAAGGTGAGGAGGTGATTGTTCAGGTATATACCAACTGCGAGGAGGTAGAGCTTTTGGTTAATAATCGAAGTATGGGGCGTAAGAAATTAAATGATTTTGAAGATGATCACATTGTGAAGTGGCTTGTTCCATATGAAGAGGGTAATGTAATTATCAAAGGATACAATAATGGAAAACATGTGTCTGGTTATGCACTATTTTCAAATGAAGAAATTTTCAGTCTATCCGTTGACACTGATAAGGACAGTCTAATGGCTGATAATTATGATTTGACCCATGTGGTTATGAAGGCATTGGATAAAAATGGTCGCATAATGAAAGGTGCTGAAATACCTGTAAGATTTTCCGTAACTGGACCAGCGAAAATTGTGGCTGTGGATAATGGATGGGAAATGAATGTGAGCAGTCATTATACCAATGAAGTAACTACATATAATGGCCAAGCTTCAGCCATTGTGAGAAATACAGGTACACCAGGTACTGTCATCATTAGTGGTTGGCTTGATAATGAGGAAATCATCCGTAAAGAAATAAAAGTATACTAGTATGAAGAATATGGTCAATGGATTTTTCTATGTCGCTTTTCTATGTGTTTTGATTCAACAAACTGAAGCTCAATTGCCAACTCCTCCGGCAGGCAAAGTTTGGGTGAAAGTAGCAGGGATGTCAGATGAATTTGATGCTCAAAGCCCTGATCTTGAAAAATGGAGGGTGTTTGATCATGGTGACTCTTGGGATAGAACATCTGCTTTCGACAAGCGGATAAATGAAGCTGTAAAGGAAGACGGAAGTGATAATTACTTCCTCACAATGAACCCAATGTGGTATTATGAGGACGAGCAATTCACCAAGGGTGATAGAACTTATCTTTTTGCGGGTGGAGGAATGGATACTAGAGAAATGGCCACTTATGGATATTTCGAAGTACGTGTCAAGCCGAGTAACTTTCCTATGGGAAGTGGTGTTTTTATGAATTCTCGGAAACCATCATCAGATATCTGTGAGGAGAAATACAATACAGAACTTGATATCTGTGAGAACATGAGCTATGATGGCCCTGGAGCAAATACCACAGGTTTTAACAACCACATGAACGTGAACTCTCACGCCAAACCATATACGCTGCAAGACGGAAGCTGCGTAACGCTCCCATTTGAATCTGAGAATAGTGGCGTAAATGGGAAGCCACTAGAAGGTCCTTTAGATTTTAATGTGGTGGGCATGTGGTGGAAAAACGAGAATCAAGCAGAATTTTTCCTGAATGGTAAATCGTTTGGTACCATCACTCCAAAACGTGATTTCAACCTTCCAATGCCCGTAATTATTGTCATGGAAACCTACACGTGGGGAGATGATGAGAACAATGCTGGAAATCCAAAACCATTGGAATACATGTTTGAGGACGAGTTTAGAACTAAGGATCAACGTGCTGTTACCTATGATTGGGTAAGGACATGGCAATTGGTAGATATAGACGCCACACGTTTCAACGGAAGTAATTATGAATTGGAATTCCTCGAAAATTCAGACCCCATATATCTATCGAGTATCATTAGTAGGTCCTTGGTTTATTCTGCAGAAGCAGCAAGTGAAATCGTTATAACCGTGCAAGACGCAGGCGGAAATTCATTAGGTACTGAGAATTATACAATAGCAGCCGGGGTGAATTCGGTTAATGTTGAGATTGATTTATCTCGGGAGTTGGCAATCCAAGAAGTATGCACTGTGAAGGCAATACTCATCTCAGGAGAAGAAAACCTAGCCACTGATCTATACACATTTACGGTTGAAACGAAGCAGGTCGAAAATCGAGTCTTTTCTGACTTGATGCCAACCAGACTTCCTCCCACATCTAGCAGTTACGCTGTTAAGATTCGGTATGAAGCTGATGGGCCAATGGAGATAAGTGGGGAAATTCGTGACCCTGCCAATAACTGGCTAGGTGGTGCTACCTCTCAGCCCGTATCTGGTGAAGGTTTTGTTACGTTGAATATGCCTGTGAACACAACTACTACTCCCCAAGCTGGTTATTACTTCAAGGCTCACATAAGGCCTGTAGGTACCGGGTGGCAGGATGCTGTTCATGCCATTCAAAACTTCCCTTTTACAGTAGCGGATCCTGTAACTCCAGGTATCAACATCACAGAAGCCAATGTAGTGCTACAAGAAGGAAAACCAGTTGTCAATGTGGCTTTTGATTATGGTACAGAAGAGGATGTAACATTAGAATTGACCTTGATGAATTCAGAATTTGAGGTCAAGGCTAGTAAATCGCGTATTGAGCGAGTTGGGGAACGGTCATTAATCCGAAGCATTTTTGCAGACTCAATACTTACTGGAGCTTCGGATTATAAAGTCATTGTCAAAATGCAAGAATCATCTGGAGCTAATATCTATGCAGATACACTACACAATCTAACCATTGAGACTCAACAAAACATTTTAGAAATTTCATCCTCTATCAAACCTCATATTTTCCCTAACCCAGCGATTGATGAATTGAATATTTTACTATCAAGGAGTGATTTCTCAGAGGAGATTGAACTTAAAGTTTATGATATTTCTGGCAGACATATTCAAGTTCCAGGTTCTATTGATAGCGAGGAGTTTACTATGCAAGTTGATGTTTCTACTTTACCTAAAGGTATTTATACGGCTCAAATTAAAACTCGAGAGACAAGTTATTCTAGTCGATTTATAAAGCAATAGTTTTTTTATTATAGAAATCAGCCAATTTATAAATAGTCAAAAAACAAACATTTTTTCATTACAGTGATGCCGTACATAAATGGTTATAGGATGGGTTTATTCAATCCAATTAAGAATTAAATACGTTTAGTATTCGCCCCCTGTTTTGAATTTGTTTTGACTCCCCTCATGGCATCATGCTAACTCTATCTTTGTATAGTAATAGATTCATTATCTCAACATCCAAAAGATTAACTGATTATGTTCAATCATTTTTGTGTTAAAAACTTAGTATTTATTCCGCTGTTTTTTGGTGCATGGAGCACTATAGCACAGGATACGTTGGATATCAATGTTCACGTAAAACATTCGGTAAACGGATATTCGGAATTTGATCGTTCAAGACACATTATTTTTCACGACGACCTGAATGGAAACGAATGGGATAGTGATCAGCAGAAGTACGATCTCTTTGAGCAGTATGATGTCTACTATGGAAGAAACAATGGAAATATCGTATGGGAGTATAATAACACGCGCGAGGATCCGAATAAGCCAGGCTGGCCAGATCTGAACCATCTAAAGTCAAGAGGAGCTGCGTCCATTTCCAGTCATGCTAATGACGTAGGTGTGCATCGCCTAGAAAATCGTTATGCCAATATGATGATTGGCGGCCAAGAATCGATGTATCCTCACGGACAGGCAACTTCGAGGGAAGGGTTAGTGTACGCGGATTACGAAGCAACAGCAGAGTTTTATGGTCAGTATATCAAAGAGTTCTTTGGAGAGGGAGGAACTTCCGGACGGCCAAAACCACGATTTTTTGAGGTGATGAATGAACCTTTCGTTAAGGCCAATAAGCTAGGTACTACGCGTGAGGGAATTGCCGAATTACATAACGTTGTAGCGAATCGAGTGAGAGAATTAGCTCCTGATGTGATGGTAGGTGGGTACTCTGCAGCCCACCCGGCATTCGAAGCTTCAGACTTTAATCATTGGAGGAACAACTGGAAGATGTTCATCGATGTAGCCGGTGAGAACATGGACTTCTTCTCCTTTCACTTGTATGACAATGCACCTGAAGGGACGTCCAATATGGATGCAATGACGTACAGAACAGGCAGCAATATTCAGGCAATTATGGATATGATCAATCATTATAGCTATCTCAAGCTCGGTGAGACAAAACCATTCTCTATATCTGAGTATGGATGGTTATGCAGTGGATGTGAAGATAATACACCTTATGATCCTAAGGAAGATTGGTATAACCTAAGGTCATTCAATTCAATGTTATTGCAGATTTTAGAGCGGCAAGATCAAGTGGTTCATTCTATTCCATTTTTTCTATTGAAGGCGAATTGGGCTAAGCCTGCTGGTGCCGAGTATAATGGTTATCAAGCTCGTCTAATGCGTGAGTTGGGTGAGTTGCCAGGTGAACAGGCTCATGGAGGTTACATTTTCACTCATTTACTTAAGTTTTATCAGTTCTGGGCGGAGTTGGACGGTGTGAGAGTAGACACCTGGACAAAAGACCCTGATATACAATTAGATGCCTATGTAGATGGATCAGCGTTGTTTTTGGTTGTCAATAATCTTGAATTCGAAGACCGAGAGTTGATTCTAAACTTGAATGGGCTGGAATCGAATTCATTAAATCAACTAACGGTCACTCAGCTTTATGGAGATGAAAATGACCTTCCCACATTAGATACAGTAGATTATGCTGACTTCATCGAGAGGATTACTATCAAAAAGGAAGCTACGGTAATGCTCAAATATGAGTTCAATGAAGCGATCAGTATTAGTGAAGAAAATAATGAATCCACTGTCTTTTCTGACACGTATTTCCAACCGATCAAAGCAGGGGAGAAACAAACGTATTCATTTTCAGACTTGAATGTTGGAGCAGCAGGAGAAGCCATTCTGAGATTGGGCTTAGGAAGAGATCATGGCAAATCGCTTAAGCCCACTGTTTCGGTTAATGGTACAAATGTAAACGTACCTGAAGATTGGAGGGGATTCGATCAGAAAACTCGGGATAGATTCTTCGGTGTAATTGAAGTGCCTGTGCCGTTTAGTAGCCTTAGTGAGAATACAACTGTGGAAATCACATTTGATGACGGAGGCGGGCATGTGACTTCTATGGGGTTTCAGGTTTTTAATTTCTCTGCTGCTATTGAAAGATCAAAAGGAACTGGAGCTGTACTAAGTGTCAATGAAGACTTCAAACCCAATATTTATCCAAATCCCGTAGTAGAAGAACTTACGGTAGACTTCAAGTCAGTTGGTGAAAATATCAGTTACCGTGTCATAGATATATCTGGTCGGGAAGTTTTAGATGGAGTTTTTAATGAGCAATTGAAAACCATCAGAATGGCCAACCTAAAAGCAGGTGTCTATTCCATAGTGATAAGAGATGGATCACAGGAAGTGATCAGAAAAGTGATCAAACAATAGAGAATGAAAAGAATCAACAGAATCATATTGGCTTGCTGTGCCTTAGTAATGCTGGCGTGCAACCCACAAACGGATTCACCTGAAAATCAAGGAGGGTTTCCATTCAAGCTACCAGCGGAAAAGCCAAACCGGAAGATGAGTGCGGCCATGGAGCGAAACTATACCGATTATATGGCTCCAAATCCAGAGGATAACGAGCTCTATTCACTTTTCAAATACTCCGAATTGAAGGGGTTTGATTACAATAATCATGATGGGACTATCTCTAGAAGAGACCCATCTAAAGTCATTAGTGTTGATGGTAAGTACTATATCTGGTACACCTATCGCAACACTTCTACACCTCCTAGAGGAGCAGATGCTAGTAATGATACGATACCATCTGCTGACTGGGATTTATCAGAAATTTGGTACGCCACCAGTACCGATGGATTTACATGGGAAGAGCAAGGTGTGGCAGTACCTAGACCACCTAAACCAGCAGTAGGTTGGCGATCCGTGACTACTACAGATATATTGGTTTGGGAAGGAAAGTATTACCTCTACTACCAAGGATTTATGGAAACCAGCGGCAAGCGTGGGGATGACTGCCCTGTGGCTGTTTCTTATGCCGATTCTCCAGCCGGGCCCTGGACTCCTCACAATAAAATCGTCATTGAAAATGGCGAAGAGGGAGAGTGGGATCAGTATTCAATTCATGACCCTTACCCAATAGTGAGAGATGGCAAGATTTGGATTTATTACAAGTCTGACGCGAATGGACAACCTAATCTGGTACGTATGCAAGGCTTGGCAATCGGAGACAATCCACTTGGGCCATTCAAGAAGCATCCTCTCAATCCAGTGATCAATTCAGGACATGAAACGACCCTTTTCCCTTTTAAGAAAGGAATTGCTGCCTTAGTTATCAAGGATGGAAATGAGCACTTCACCGTGCAGTATGCTGAGGATGGAGTGAACTTTGAAATAGCGGCGATCACTCAACTCATGCCTACTGCTGGTGGTCCTTATGTCGCTGATGCCTTTACCAATACTAAGGATGGAAGAGGTATAACCTGGGGTATCTCACATTTGACCAATGTTACCAAATGGTCTGAAAATCATGCAATACTGCTAAGGTTCGATTGTGATCTTAGTTTGGATGTAAATGATTCGGATATGAAGCGACACAATACCTACGAAAAACCTGATTTCTATTACAGACACGGGCTGAATAAAGCTCAGAAAGAAAGAATTGAATCACAAAATCAAAAAATATTGAATCCATGATGAATAAACTGAGATCACTGTTTCTTATAGCATTATCAATTTGCTCAATACAATTAGTCTCTGCTACGGAGTATTATGTATCCAAATCTGGGGATAACGCGAATGCTGGTACTGAAGAAACACCATTCCTTACCATTTCAAAGGCGTCAGCCGTCATGACTGCCGGTGACGTCTGTATCATCAAAGCAGGCCTTTATCGTGAGATTGTAAATCCAATAAATGCAGGGACAGCAGGAAGCCCGATTATCTATAAGGCATTTGAAGGTGATTCTGTAGTGATAACCGGTACAGAACCATTGACTAATTGGGAACAACACAGCGGCCCCATTTATAAGACAACAGCCACGCTTGGATCAGATATCAGATACAGGATGTTGTATGTTGGAGGCAAAGTGATGGACCTGGCAAGATGGCCTAACAACGCAGATCACAACCCGTATACATTGGAGGCTGATTCGGTGATTGCTGGATCGAGAGCACATGTGATGAGTCAAGGAATACCGAGCTATGACTGGTCTGGAGCTTACATTTATTACCTGGGAGCGCACTCAGGAGCTAGCTGGACAGGGCCAACCAATGCAGTATCGACCACTAGGGTTGACTTTAATTCATTACCTGACAAATGGCCATTCAACCCTCATAACCCAACAGTATTTCGTAATGGAAACCGTGGTAGGTTTTATCTTTTCAATGCGCTAGATGCCTTGGATATAGCTCAAGAATGGTATTACGACACCCAAACCAAGACAGTGTATCTCTATGCCCCTGGTGGGATTGATCCTGATGAATTATCAGTAGAAGTAGCAGCAAGGAAAGAAGCTATCAATATCACAAAGGACTACATTCACATAGAAGGGATACGCACGTTCGGAGGTCTTGTAAATCTTGGAGGAGATAACTGTGAGATCAGAGAATGTACTATCACACGTGGCTTTCAGGCACTTGACGAAATGTTCAACAATTCTGCACAAATAGGTGAGGCTTCTTTGAAAGTGAACGGAAGTAATATTTTGGTTGAAGGAAATCTAATTGAGTTTAGTTCTTCGAATGGGATTCTGCTTGGGGAGCAATGGAAAGGGCATTCAGATAATGTGATCAATAATAATATCATCAGGTACATCAATACCATTGGAAATCACTCAAGCCCTATTCGATCCAATCAGGTAAAAGCTACCATCACCAACAATACGCTATACACCACAGGGCGTGATGGTATGTATATCAATGGCAACAACTCCACTGTTGCATACAACAACGTTTACGACTGCATGAAAATCAACAATGATGGAGGTATATTTTATGTTGTAGGGAACGCTGATGACAAGAATACTGTCATTCACCACAATTGGTTTCATGATTCTAAAGGGCCAGCATATGCAGATGGTAGAGTGGCTGGGATTTATCTAGATAATCATAGTAAGGGTTATCTAGTACACCACAATGCGATTTGGAATATTACCTGGACAGGTATTCAACTCAATTGGGACAATTGGAACATAGATATCTATAACAATTCGATTTATGATGCTCACGATGGAGCTATGGGTCGTTGGGAAAATGGCTATACGATCAATGACATAGTTCTTAAAAACAACTATGCAAGTAAGGTTAGTACTCGTGGCACTAACGATAATCAACAGTACGTGATCAATGGTTGGATAGGAACAGACGTTTCCAGCACTTCCAATGTTATAGATGAAGCATTCCCATTCATTTCACTTGAAGATCAAGACTTCAGGCCAATGGCTGGATCAGCACTTATCGATAAAGGTGAAGAAATAGCAGGAATTACGGATGGATTTATTGGGGATGCTCCTGATATAGGAGCTTATGAGGCTGATGGTGAATTGTGGTTAGCTGGAGCGGACTGGGAAGCGTATAGCTACACGTTAGGTGAAGAGATAGAAGAAGAAGAGGAGGAAGAGGAAGAGGAGGAAGAAGTTGTTCTCGGGGCACAACAGCAAGCAATAGTTTTCTATCCCAACCCTGTTGTCAATGAGATTCACTTCAGTGATGCTGTAAAGCATTACCAGCTTATTGACGCCTTTGGAAGAGTGGTTGCCGAGCAAAGTACCACTTCCAAAATTCATAGCACATTGAATCTGTCTAATCTTAGAAAAGGCATGTACTTTATGAAAGTAATAACCATCGATAATCAATATAAGTCTCAACTTCTGATAAAAAAATAACATGAAAGTATTCCGAATAGTATCAATATTGGCCCTTAGCTTGTTTTTCACCATGAGTCTCTGCGCTGCTCAAGGTTCGGTCGTCAAAGGGCAGGTGACTACTTTCAAGGCCTATGCTGTGAAGGGAGCAATCGTAAAGGCTAAGAAGTCCAAGGAAGAAGTGCTAACAGATAAGCTAGGATACTTTTCCATAAAGGTTAAGGATGGTGATATGCTTAAGATTCGAGCCAAAGGATTTGAAGGTCTAACTGTCTCCTCTAAGTCATCAGATTTGGCTGTCAATTTGATTTACATGGATAACGAATGGGCTTATAATCAGGTTATTGAAAATGAATATATGAAGCAAAGTGAGTTGGACTATGCGCTTGTAAACATGAAGGACGAAAACAATAATTTCGATCAGTTTCAAGATATTTTCGCTGCAATTCAATCTGTGTATCCACCAGCTAAAGTGGCAAGCTCCAATGGCACTAGGACTGTTTTTCTTAACTCAAGAGGTGGAGCATCTGTGGGAGCAGATAGTGGCGCATTGCTCGTGGTGGATGGTATTGTAACAGCGGATATTTCAGGATTGCATCCTTCTAAAATTGGTGGCATTAAAGTGTTGATGGGAACAGAAACTTCTCTTTATGGATCTCGGGGAGCAAATGGAGTGGTTGAAATAATTCTCAAAAACCAATAGGTCATGGCATCCAAATCCAAAATACTGTGCATGATAATGATTGTAATTGGATTTGTTTCTAATGCCCAAACAACCTTTGTGCAAGGCAGAGTACTCAGCTTCAAAACCTTTGGCCTCAATAATGTTGAAGTCAAGGCAAAAAGAAGTGGATCCAAGGTATATACCGACTCTACCGGAACGTTTAGAATATCGGTCAAAACTCCCGATATTTTGAAGGTAATAGCAAATGGATTCGACAGAGGCACTATTTCTATTCAATCTGAAACGGAATATGCTGTGAACATAATCTATCAGAATAATGACTGGGCGTATGATCAGGTAATGAAAAATGAGAATATGACCAAGGAGGATCTCGATTACGCCATCAAGTACCTGTCTGGCGAAAATAATAATTATGATCACTTGCCAGATATTTTTGCGGTGATACAATCTGAGTATCCTCCAGCAAAAGTTGATTATCTAAATGGAACCAAAACGATTTTTCTGAATGCTAGGGGAGCCACTTCAGTATTTGCCGGACAGAATGCATTGCTTGTTGTAGATGGTATCATCACTCAGGATATTTCTGCGATCAGCCCGGCTCAAGTCAAAGACGTAAAGGTCATCGTGGGATCAGAAGCCTCACTATATGGAACTAGGGGCGCAAATGGGGTGGTGGAAATCTATCTGAAGTCAGAATAGCCTGTTGAACCTGTAGTCTCCTAGATGCTGAAGTGCTCCTTTCTGTGTTCGTTCCTTTATAGTGTGTTTCTTTTTGTAAGGAGTCACATCTTATTCATATACAAATCATACACCTCAGATTCCAAAGTGTTAATCAGTCTGTAGCCATGCCTAAATGGGTGCAAATAGATCGTGCAGGTTTTCGGATTCACAGTTGAATAGAGACTTACTCAAAAGAGTTTAGATCGTTTTTAGGGATAAGGAGAAACAAAAAAAAACCTGAGCCCATTCGGACTCAGGTTTTGATATGAAGAGAATTTTACTGATTACTTCTTCTTGTGGTCACGGAGTTTTTTCAGTCCGTAAGCTCCACCTGCTGCTAGCAAGATAGAGAGTCCACCGTCAATTGGAGTTGCAGGAGGCGCACCCTGTGCGAACACAGGAGCTACTGCTAGCAACAACATCATTGTCATAATTACATTTAGATATTTCATAGTCTTATATTATTAATGGGTTGAATCAAAAGATGAATTTTTGTGTAAGCGTACCTTCAGCAGTAACAACTTTCAAGATATAGACCTTGTTGTTTTGTAGGTCAAGTTGCTTACTCCAAAGCTTGTTATCGAACTGCTCACCTTCTAGGTTTACAATCGTTCTTCCAGCGATATCTAAGATTCTGATATCACCGCTTTCTACAGCGTTCTTAAGTCTGATATTCAACTGACCATTATTGTTGTAAACAGTGAATGCAGATTCTAAAGCAGAACCAAGCACACTAGAAGAAGCCAATACAAGATCGATTTTGCCAGCACCAGCTACTAGGCTAAGACTTGCCGCGCCATCAGAGAGGTTGTAAGTCTGACCATTGTAGTTAGCAATCACTACATAGTTAGCATTGATACCATCGATCTCTTTGATAGATAATTCGTACATGCCATCTTCAGACACTTCGTATCCCATAGAGATCACTTGCTCACCTTTCAGTGCTGGAAGACCTTGGATAGCATACTTGCCATCTTGGATCATAGAGTAGAAAGAGAAGTTGTCGTTACCCACTTTCTTAACAGCGTCAAACAATCTATCAACACTAATAGTCGCATCCTCTCTGAATCCGAATAACACCTCACTGTAGTAGGCACCACTCAATGCCAATTTCAAAGTAGCTTGTTCGGCATCTCTGTAGAAGTTAGCATCAGCATTCACACCTGAAGCAGCATCCTGCATGGCAGGAGTGAAGCTTACGGTTCCACCCCCTGTATTTGCTTCTACAAGGAATCCTTGCATCGTACCGATATGAGTATTTGCTGCTGTATTATTAAGTCCTGCAATTTGATCTCCAAGATCAACTGATCCTACAGACCCGACGTTGTTTACAGTCACATAGTCGCCACCTCGGTCTCCACCTACATTACTCCCGCCATCGTTCCATAGATATACTGTAGAAGCGATATCAGAGTTTCCAGCGAGGAATGAACTAATGGAAATTGCAGCAGCATAAGGATTAGCTACAATATTGAATGCATCACCTGCATCAGAGACTGCTACGCTTACGTCACCATGTACTAGTTGTCCACTAGCCGCAACAGCTGGCGTTGAAACATCATATCCTACAAAGTACCCTACACCTGAAGTCATTGTTCCAGTAGGAACTGTCCAAGCAGAACCGTCCCATGTATAAGCATAATCTGCAGCTAGATCTTCAATTGCTTCGCCTGAAACAGGAGCTCCCAGAATACTATAACCAGCATTTCCAGTAGTGTTTCTTGTGATAGTTGCAAAACCATTTGCAACTCCCATAATTGCTAGAGAGGCTCCGGAAGCTACAGTCAGTCCTCCGTTCGGAACTGTGATACTACCTACTACCATATCAGAGGACACATTAAGTGTTCCAGCAATGATCACGTCATCAGACCCTGAAGCTGGTCCAGTTGTATTACTCCAATCAGTACCGTCCCAGATAATAGCGTCACAAAGTCCGCTAAAATCCACATTAGAAAAAGAAGATAAGATTGGATAACAACCTGATTCCATTTCCCATTTTGGCGTAGCAAAGTCAAATTCAGTGAATGTTCCCTGCACTTTTGCATCTACTAATGAGACAGCAGTGGAATTTGCATCAACAACTGCGAATCCGTCAATATAGTAGACTCCCGTGATAGTCACAGGTACAGTGCCTAAGCTGTAGGTTGTGCCTATTACTCCATTTGCAGTGGTAGCTCCGAAATATGCTGCATTAATCAGTGATGATCCTCCAGCCCATGCTGCATCCCATCCTAATTGACCAATGACACCTCCAGCATTTGTAGAAGCAATAACTTGACAGGATGCAAAAACGTTAGAAATATCAGCACTTGGAGTATAACCTATTACACCACCTGCTCTGAAATTTCCTCTCACGAACCCGTCAAGAACGAAGCAGTTATCAACACTTCCAGCACCAGCCAATTCACCCACAATTCCTCCGACACGTTCTTGGCCAGGTAAGTTAATTTCAGGATTGATTAGACCTATATTGATAAGCTCAGCTCCATTTGCAACACCAAATAAGCCACCTCCAACAATTGATTGACCTTCTTGAACAGTTGAGATTGTTAAGTTTGATATAGTATTACTTTGTCCATTATAATTACCGGTAAACTGTTTTGTGGCAGTTCCGATATTCTTAAAATCTTCACCAGCCATATCTATATCAGCAGTTTGAATAAAGTCTTTATCCCAATGGCGATTCCACCCAGATAAAGCCATCAAGTCCGCTGCGTTTGCGATTTGATATGGATCTCCGGTTGAGCCGTCCCCACCAGAATACGTTGGTGCGGCTGATATAGAAACAGCCGCTCCTGAAAATTCTCCAGCCCCATCTGTGGCTGTGACCGAAATGGTGTGATCCACCTCAGTAGATGTGAATGATCCTGTCCAGGTATTTCCAGTACTATTAGTCATAGCTACGGCACCACTTCCTATGTCGTAAGTGACAGAGGCAATTGCAGAGCCAGAAGATGCATTTGGAGTAGCAGTA
Source organism: uncultured Marinoscillum sp. (assembly GCA_964351885.1). Lineage (GTDB taxonomy): Bacteria > Bacteroidota > Bacteroidia > Cytophagales > Cyclobacteriaceae > Marinoscillum. The sequence continues at coordinate 1,122 of CAYGPP010000046.1, read as the reverse complement.
GCCGAGATGTTAATCACATCACCGACAGAAAAACCTGATCCATCTGCTGGAGAATCAATTGCAATGGTTGGTTTTTGTACCACAACGGATGAAAATGCTTGTAGGTTAGCATAGTTTGGAGATTCACTATCCATCACCCAAGTATTTACAAAGTCGAATCCTACATAGCTTCCTTCGACTACTAATTCTGCAGTGGTAAGAGCAGTAGATCCTGCAGAAGCACCATTTCCTTTCTCTGTAATGGTATCAATGTAGTAATTGAGTGTTACTGTTCCTCCACCAGTTCCTACAATCCCACCAAGGTTATTTGAGGTAACATCATCGGTTATACTTCCGTAAAAAAGACACTTGGTAACTATTCCGTCGTTAGTTCCTACGATTCCACCAGCATGATGCCAAGCTGCAGATCCATATGTAATTGCTGCACTAGACCAACAATTAGTCACTGTGTTGTTGGTTGACTTATTCCATCCAACAATAGAAGCAACTCGGTATTTGCCTTGGATGGTGCCTCCTTTTACATAGCAGTTTTGGATTGTCCCAAAATCTGCATAGCCTACTATGCCAGCTACGCGCTCGTCTGCATTGGTTGGCGAGGTTACGTTGATATTTTCAAGACCTAAGTTCTCGATAGTAGCTCCTATTATAGCTCCGAACATCCCTAATCCATTGGCAAAGCCGGCATCTGGGTCTGTTACGGTTAGGTTATTGACAACATATCCATCACCATCAAAATGACCTGTATAGGAAGTAGCTGCTGTCGATCCAGTGCCTATCGGATTGAAGGTTTGGCCAGTCATGTCAATATCTGCAGTGAGGACAAAATCTGATGTCCAGTCTGCTGCTGTTCCACTTAATTCAACCAAGTCGGCAGCATTTGCAATTTGATAGGGATTGCCTGTTGATCCATCACCACCTGAGTAGGTCCCGGCTTGCGTCACCATTGAACAGATGAGTAGCGCAATCAATATGTAAAGTTGTTTCTTCATAATCATAGTTTAAAGAGTTTTTTAGATTCCTAAAATTATGAAGGTTATCCCCTTACCTTAATGGGGATTTTGTAATCAAAAAGGGGGTTGATTTTAAATATGAAAATTCAACAGGGCCTTAATTTCCATTAAG
>CAYGPP010000045.1:0-24264 GCA_964351885.1 uncultured Marinoscillum sp. | reverse complement strand
CAACTCCAACAAAAACTTCTTAAAACTCGTGGAGCTATACTTAGCCATTCCGGACTGTTTTACCGCAATGTTTCCAGAAGGGGAGAGGATGAAAGTAGTCGGGATTGATCTGCTTTGGAAGACTTTCGGTACTCCGGCATTCGCGAAGTAGATGGGCATTTCATAGCCCTTACGCTCCATAAATGATTTGGCCTTGGCTTGATCTTCATCTACCGAGATCATCACAAATTTCACGCTATCACCTAGCTCTTGATAAAGACTCTCTATATCTGGCATCTCTGCAATACAAGGTGGACACCATGTTGCCCAGAAGTTGAGGAAGACAGTTTCTCCTTTCAATGTACTGAAAGGAATCTGCACACCCTCCGCATTGGTCAAAGTGAAATTATAATCCGCGGGAATCTCTTCTTTCACTTTGTCAGGAGAGATAATGCCTGTGGCTAATACCACTCGCTGAATCTGACCGATTACTTGGGTGTGTAGTCCAGTCACGTAAAGCGTGACTCCTACCGTCACCAGAATCAACCATTCAATCAATTCTCTTCCGTATGGTTTTTTACTCATTTGAATCTTGAAATATCATTATAATCTGTCGAACGCAAAACTCTTGGATTGAAATGAAGAAATGATATGTTCTTCTACAGAATATCTTGACTCGGACAATTGAGATGATCTCTTCAGATCAAAATATCATCGTCTTTGATGCCGGCCATCTCTAGCGTAAGCAGCATAACATCGGCTATTAATTCCAAATCATCTTTGTGAAACATATCAACTTCCCAATCATTAAACCATTGCTGAATGACTGGAATCTGGCTTGCTTCAGGTTGGTCCAATACTGGGATAAGAAAGTCAATGAATCGATTCACTTCGCCATTCAGGATTTTATCACGTCGAATAGAGGAAGGGTGCGCACCTTCTTCATCCCATTCAGGAAATACGAATTTTTGCTTGTCTTTGAGTTCTAAAAGTTGCTGTTTGATTTCCATTATTCTTTAATTGGAGTTTCAACTTAGTTATTGACAATTGCTAGGGGATGAAACTTACTTCGCTAAATTAATGTCTGAAATGCTCTTGATCCGGTTTCGCTCTAAGAATGCATCAATCGTCTCGAAATGTTCGATTACTCGCTGGTCTTTAAATTCAAATACCTTTTGAGACAGTCCTTGTAAAAAATCTCGATCATGTGAAACGAGTATTAGTGTCCCATCAAAGGCCCGAAGAGCTTCTTTCAGTACGTCTTTTGACTTGAGATCAAGGTGATTGGTTGGTTCATCGAGGATGAGCAAGTTGACCGGCTCTAAGAGCAACTTTACCATAGCGAGACGTGTTTTTTCTCCACCTGATAGTACGCTCACTTTTTTGTCGATATCATCGCCTTTAAACATAAAGCAGCCCAAGATATTTTTGATTTGAGTCCGAACTTCGCCTTTGGCCACTTCATCTACAGTTTGGAAAATCGTTAGGGAAGTGTCAAGCAATGAGGCTTGGTTTTGCGCAAAATATCCCACTTTCACATTGTGCCCCAATTGGCAAGTTCCGTCCACAGAGATCTCTCCAAGAATGGCTTTGATCATGGTAGATTTACCTTCTCCATTTCGCCCAACAAAACAAACTTTTTCGCCACGTGATATGGTCATGCTGGCATCTTTGAAGACTTCATGCGCTCCATAAGCCTTTGTCACTTCCTTGGCTATCACTGGATAATCACCCGCTCTTGGAGCTGGTGGAAACCTTAGGTTCAAGGCACTGTTATCAATCTCATCAATTTCTATTGGTACAATTTTTTCCAGCATGCGCTCTCTGGAAGTGACCTGATTGGTTTTGGAGTAGGTACCTCTGAAACGCTCAATGAAAGCCATGTTGTCGGCAATCATCTTTTGTTGCTCTTGATAAGCCTTAACCTGATGTATGCGCCTATCCTCTCTGAGTTGGAGGTAATGGGAGTAGTTGGCTTTATAGTCGTAGATACGTCCCATAGTCACCTCTATAGTGCGGTTGGTGATATTGTCGATGAACGCACGATCATGGGAGATTACCATCACGGCATTGGCATTATTAACTAGGAAATCCTCTAGCCAAATCACCGACTCAATGTCAATGTGGTTGGTAGGTTCATCCAAGAGGATCAAATCAGGCTTTTGGAGAAGAATCTTCGCCAACTCTATCCGCATGCGCCAGCCGCCGCTAAACTCTTTAGTCTGACGCTTAAAGTCTGATTGCTTAAACCCAAGACCCTTCAAAGCCTTCTCTACTTCCGCATCGTAGTTGATTTCTTCGAGCTGGTAAAACTTGTCTCCTAGGTCAGTTACCTTTTCGATTATGGTCATGTAGGAGGCACTTTCATAATCCGTGCGTGTTTCCAGTTCTTTATTGAGACATTCCATTTCTGCACGCATCTGAAAGATCTGTTTGAAGGCTTTGGCGGCTTCTTCAAAAACAGTGCAGTCATCTTCGGTAAGCAAGTGCTGTGGGAGATAAGCGACTACCGCGTCTTTCGGCACACTAACCGCACCTTTGGATGCTGCCTGCTCTCCAGCGATGATCTTCATCATGGTCGATTTTCCTGCACCATTTTTTCCCATAAGGGCGATTTTGTCTGTCGGATTGATGACGAAGGAAACGTCACTGAAAAGCGTGGCGCCACTAAAAGAAACGGATAAGTTATCGACAGAGATCATAGCGAGAATTTTGAAGATGCGAAGCTAATCAAAAGCGCTGCTTCTTGGTATTCAAAATAGGCGATGATTGAATGAGTGGACTTATAGGAGAAGCTCAGAAGTAGACCTCTTTTGGATCAATATGAAATTTTGATTTTTCAAACGGAAGGTTCAGGATTTGAAAGGTTTGTTATATACTGAGAATTCACGGTATGGATGGTCTGTGAGCCACAGACCTTGGGGGAAGGGAAGAAGAGATGATATTAGGAAAAGCAAACAATCCTAGTCCTCTATCCTCAGACCGTCACTCAACTCATTCGTGTCGGTCGATTTACGGACAAATCCATTTTTCAAAAGGAGGTCTTTGCAAATGTCTATGGACTTCACTAATCCATCACCGATTTGATTGGCTTTTATACCGGTAATTACCTCATCAACTACATGTTGCCAGTCAGACTGCTCTACTTTTTTGCTGATACCTTCGTCTCCTATGACCAGTACCATATGTTCCATTCTGCTTACGAAGATGAGGATACCGACACGTTCCTCTGTTTGAAAGACTTTTTCATTGAGGAAAGCTTCCATGGCTCTCTGATTAACTCGTTGCGCTTGGCGCTCTTTAGGGATAATCCATCTTTTTACTTTTGGGAATACGATAGGGAAAAGGAACCCTAATACAATAGCACTGAATGCCACGATTGACACTTCCAAAGGCGTGAAGCGAAATGGCAGCAACCAGGTGTATGACAAAAGCCCAACCAAGACTACTGTAAAGGCTGAAAGCAAAGTGCTCACATACCAAGAAGCCTCAGCATAGTCATCACTGGCATTCACGAAGTAGGGGACAATCTCTCCACAAGAGACTGTTTCTAGGTCTTTTACCGCCTGCTCGACTTGCTCTTTCTCAGATTCTGAAAATGTATATTTTTTACGCATTATTGTCTAATATTTAGGGTCTCATTAGGAGGTGAGGCCACAAACTACCGTGTGAATTATAACAGGGCACTCATCTGTGCAATTGTCTCATGCCCTCCATGCAATTACCAGCCACCAGAAGCTCCACCGCCACCAAAACCACCGCCACCACCGGAGAAACCACCAAAACCGCTACCACCTCCAGAGAAACCTCCTCCACGACCAAATCCGCCACCCATATACATGCCACCACCACGACCACCTCTGCCATTAGAGGGGACACTCATGAAGATCGCAACAATCGCCGATATGAAGATGGCTCCAAACAGCCCGATGAAAACCCATCCAAGTACAAACACAATCAAAGCGCTTATACCTGTGGCCTTACTTTTGCCAATCGCCTTTGTAAGCACAGCCTTGACTATACTGGTGATAATAAATCCAACAACCAACAGCGGCATGATCCACTTATTGGATGATCCTCCGGCATTACTACTGCTTGATGTCTTTTGAACTACGGGAGGGAGTTCTTCACCACTCACCGCACTGATTACTACATCCACACCACTATCTATTCCTTTGTAAAAGTGACCGGATCTGAATTCGGGAGTGATAATGTTGGTAATGATCCGTTTGGATAATGCATCTGTTAGTGCTCCTTCCAGCGCATAACCTACTTCTATTCTCATTTTGCGATCAGCCATGGCAAAGAGCATGATGACACCATCATCCACACCACCTCTTCCGATCTTCCATGCTTCTGCAAGCCTAATACTGTATTCTTCTATGGTTTCATCACCAGTGGTTGAAAGGATCACTACTACCAATTGGCTGCCTTTAGCATCCTCGTAGTTTTTTAATTTCTGTTCTAATTGACTTTGTTCCCCAGAAGAAAGCGTGCCTGTCTCATCTGTTACCCGATTTAATAACTTAGGAAGTTGAACATTTTGAGCAAAAGCGCTGATGCTCAGAAAAAATAATAGCGGTAGGAGTATCCGAATTTTCACAATCTCGTTTCTTATCCTTGTAACTTAGCGAACTAAAAATAAAATTCTAATTGCAATGAATAAAAAGTGGATAATTATAATCGTTGTTTTAGTAGGACTTTTCCTCGTCTACAACTTCTTTTCTGGTAAATACAATGGCATGGTGGTCAAAGAGGAGACAGTAGTCACCGAATGGTCAAATGTGGAAACTCAATACCAACGTAGGAATGACCTTATTCCAAACCTGGTGAATACTGTCAAAGGATTCGCACAGCAGGAGCAAGATGTATTCATTGGTGTGACGGAAGCAAGGTCTAAGGCCTCAAGTATCAATTTGGATGCGAGTAATTTGACTGCAGAGAATATGCAACAATTTCAAGCGGCTCAAGGACAACTGACTTCATCACTTTCAAGACTACTCGTGACCGTAGAGAAGTATCCTGATCTGAAATCGAATCAAAATTTCCTGGAGCTACAGGCTCAGTTAGAAGGCACGGAGAATAGGATAGCAGTAGCGAGAAAGCGGTTTAATGCATCGGCTCAAGATTACAATACCTTCATTCGGGTCTTTCCCAATAGTATAATTGCGAATATGGCTGGATTTGACCGTAAGGCTGTTTTTGAAGCAGATCAAGGCGCTGAGCAAGCTCCGGCTGTTGAGTTTTAGAGTTAAGAGAATAAATTAGCAAAGGCTTGACCAAACGGTCAGGCCTTTTTTGTACTCAACAAGATTACGAGAAATTGCTGTCATTTATTTGTCCTAAAAACCTTCGTATAAAATCCAAGAAATGATATTTTTGGCTGCTGACAAAAAAAAGTGTCAGATATTCCGTGAACAACACTCACCCATGATCAACTATTCCTCCAAGATAGCCGAAGAACTATCGCTCCAATCTCGATTTATTACTGCCACTATTAATCTCCTAGAAGAAGGAGCTACCGTTCCGTTTATTTCCAGATATCGAAAGGAACTGACCGGTACAATGGATGAAGTGCAAGTAGCGACTGTTCGTGATCGTTTGGCACAATTGAAGGATTTGGATAAGCGGAGAGAGGCCATCTTAAAATCCATTGACGAGCAAGAAAAGCTCACGCCAGAGTTAAAAAAGAAGATTGATGGCGCTGAGACGATGACGGTTTTAGAAGATCTATACTTGCCGTACAAGCAGAAGAGAAAAACGAAAGCATCAGTCGCAAGAGAGCGAGGATTGGAACCATTGGCTAAGAGTATCTTTGGTCAGACTAACATGGATCCAATACTGGAAGCCTCAAATTTCATCAATGAAGAAAAAGAGGTGGCTGACGCAGAAGCCGCGCTTCAAGGAGCGAGGGATATCATAGCAGAGTGGGTGAGTGAAGATGCCGAAGCGCGTAGAAAAATCCGAGAACTGTTCAAATCCGAAGGAATGGTTCAATCCAAAGTATTGAAGAGTAAGGAGCAAGAAGGCCAGAAGTACAAAGACTATTTCGAGTGGGAAGAATCGTTGAAGAAGATTCCTTCACATAGACTTTTGGCTATCAGGCGAGGAGAGAAGGAAGGGATTTTGATGATGGATACGTATGTGCCAGAGGAGACAGCCGTGGGTTTGCTAAACCGTCAATTTATAACCAGTAATAATGATGCATCTGCTCATGTAGAGACGGCTGTGAAAGATGCATATAAGCGATTGATCAAGCCAAGTATAGAAACAGAAGCTAGACTAGAAAGTAAAAAAGGTGCTGATGCGGAAGCCATCAATGTCTTTGTCGATAATGTCAAGCAACTTTTACTTGCAGCTCCTTTAGGTCAGAAAGCAGTCTTGGCGATAGATCCAGGATTCAGGACTGGTTGTAAAGTGGTTTGCTTGGATCGTCAAGGGAAGCTCTTGGAACATACAGCCATCTATCCACACGAACCACAACGAGACACGCAAACTGCCAGCGCTATCATAGCAGCACTTTGTCAAAAACATAATGTAGAAGCCGTTGCGATAGGTAATGGAACTGCGGGTAGAGAGACCGAGCAATTTGTAAAGTCTATCGGATTACCAGAGAGTATTATTGTCGCCATGGTCAATGAAAGTGGCGCATCTATCTACTCCGCTTCAGACGTAGCTCGCGAAGAGTTTGCCGATTATGATTTGACGGTTAGAGGCTCCGTTTCTATAGGTCGAAGAATGATGGATCCGCTGGCCGAATTGGTCAAGATTGACGCCAAGTCGATAGGTGTAGGGCAGTACCAACATGACGTAGACCAAAATGCCCTCAAGCATTCACTTGATGATACGGTGATGAGTTGTGTGAATGGCGTGGGAGTGGAATTGAATACTGCCAGCAAGCAGCTATTGACTTATGTCTCTGGATTGGGCCCTCAGTTAGCAGAGAATATTGTGAAACATAGAAATGAAAATGGAGCATTCAAGAGCCGGGCAGAACTTAAATCTATTCCAAGGCTAGGAGATAAAGCTTATGAGCAGGCTGCTGGATTCTTGAGAATCAAAGGAGCAAAGAATATCCTAGATGAAAGCGCTGTTCACCCCGAGCGCTACGAAACGGTCAACTCCATGGCGAAGGATTTAGGATGTACTGTAGAAGATCTAGTGAGAGATGCATCATTGCGTTCCAAAATTGATTTAAAGAACTACGTATCTGGAGATTTAGGATTGCCTACGCTGAAAGATATAGTAGCAGAATTGGCTAAGCCAGGAAGAGATCCAAGGGAGCAGTTTGAGACGTTTGCTTTTGCAGATCATGTACACGCTATTAAGGATCTGAGTATAGGGATGAAGTTGCCAGGTATTGTGACCAACATTACAAAATTCGGAGCATTTGTGGATATAGGAGTGCACCAAGATGGGTTGGTACATGTGAGCCACCTATCAGATAACTTCGTATCAGATCCTGCCAAAGCAGTGAAACTTCAGCAAAAAGTCCAAGTAACCGTGCTCGAAGTAGATGTTCCGCGTAAGCGAATTTCCTTGTCTATGAAGTCTGATCCGAGTGATCGTCCCGCCCCTCGTGCCAAAGCAAATCCTCAGAAAGCACAAAAGCGAAGAGAGGAAAAATCTCCAGAAGGCGATCTTCAAGCGAAACTTGCCGCATTAAAAGGTAAATTTGGCGGATGAGAAAATTGATCTACATCTTGGTGGCTTGGATAGGATTATCCGCTTGCGAAGAAGAGACCTTTTATCCATTGGGACTATACGACTATCAAGTGGAGCGGTTGCTTACTGGTGGGAATGAGCAAGGCACATGGCTTATCAATTCCATAACAAAGGACGGAGCAAATCAGGAGATTTTGAGTTGTTCTGACAGTGTTAGATGGGTTTTCGAACAGGTCACTTCTGATTCAATTTCGGTATACGAATTAACCTTCGATGCTCAATGTCTTTTCTACGATACGCTCATATTTGGTCAACTGGCGGCAAGTGGCTCGAATTTACTTTTTACAGACTCTTTAAAATTTGACGCAGAAGGAACCGTCAATGATCGGTTTATTTCTGTCTCGGAGGTAACGTCTAAGTTATTAAGGGTGAATTACCGCCTTTCGGGAAGCGACTACATAGCTAATCTCGAACAAGTACCTTCGTTGTTACTCGAAAGACAAGCATCTGGAATCTTGACTGATGGAATCAGTGGCGGTAGTGTGGCTACATGGCGAGCGGTATCAGAAGTCGTAGATGGCGTGTCTACTACTCGTCTTGACACCTGTACGAATGCTAGACTTTTGCAATTTGAAAGAGAGGCTACAGGTTCCATATTATTAACGCAGTTTGTTGGAAATACTGTTAACTGCCAGGTGAATGAACTGCCGCTTGGTGAAGTAGTTGTTGGTGCAGCTGATGGCTATTTCGATGATGTTATCAGTCTATCAGGAAACAGCCCTGATCAAATCTCTTTCACTTCGCTCTCCGCGAGCAGCATGAGTATTTCATATGTGATTCAAGATACCATTCTGATACGGTCGGTTTATTTGAGAGAGTAGCAGGTTGAATTGAGGTCGTTTTAAACTTTTTTCGGTCGTATTTGGTCATGGCTCTTATGGTTAAATAATTTTCCTGAATGTCATGATCTCTCCGTAGTAGTTTCAAACGTTTTGTGCCTGAGCCTTTTTGATACTTCATGAATGAGGGAAATGGATTGCTGGGAAGAACTTCACCTTCAAAATTCACTGTTTCGACTATGAAAACACACCTTTAAGCTAAAACCCCATGTATTAGATTAGTTCAATGTGCGAAAAAAAAAGTCCTTTTGTTTAACTTACAACATAATATATCCAAAATTAATTATCCACAAGAGAGTTTTGAAAGCCACCAATATCAATAGCAGCCTTCAGGTTTACCTGAGACTTAATATAATTATTATAATATTAATTATAACTATAAGTTGCGCGTTTGCTCAGACAGGTCCCGGAGGAGTGGGCAATTCAGGTAATCTACCTGTTTGGCTAAGAGCTTCTGATATTGGAGTAGGCGATGGAAATGAAGTAACCACTTGGTCGGATCAATCTGGTAATGGCAATGATTTTACGTCTATTGCGGGTTCGGGTGGTTTGCGTCCTACTTATAGAGCCTCATCAATCAATGGTAGTCCTGGTGTTCTTTTTGGCGGTGATGCGTCAAGATTCGAAGACGCGGATGGTGAGGTCTATATCAATAACCAAACAGGATATACATTACTAACCTTAATTCAATCGGACGAATTAGCAACAGTAGATGTTGGGATTTTTGACTCTGAGGATCCGGATGGTGCGGATGACGGGTTTACATGGCGCTATGATAATGCAGGGGCCTTTGGAGGGGGAGATAATGTGATAAAATTTGGTGTAGAGGCAGGAGGTCAGAATCAGTATGAATCTGCAAATAACACACATACTGTTGAGCCACAACTTATGCTTGGTCTTTGGCAACAGGGAGAGTTTAATGAATTGTGGTTAGATGGTACTCAAGATGTGCCTACCAATCAAGGCGACATTCGTAGTGGACTAGTCACAGGGGCAAGCAAGGCGGTTCTTGGAAGAGGTCCTAAAGACAATGGAAGCAGTGGATGGAACGGCTTTATTTTGGAATTTGCCTTGTGGCAGTATAAAGTAAACAACGCTGAGCGAATACTCATAGAAAACTACCTAGCAGCAAAGTACAGGCTAAGCATTGCAAATGATTTTTATGTTTTTGATAATACCCATGGTGTCGATGTAATTGGTATTGGTGGTTCTGGTGTAGACTCGCATGAAGCTTCTTTTTCTGATGGAATTTTAGGGATAGGCACCCCTTCATCGCTTGCTGATGGTGATTGGTTACTTACAGGTCATGATGGTGGGGATGCCTCCACTTGGAGTACAGATGAACTAATGAACGGTGATACAAACTTAGAAAGACTGGCACGAGAATGGCGTTTTGACGTGACCAATGATCCTGGTACCGTTACGCTTACGCTTAACCCGAACGATCTTCCAGCTTTCAACCCAGATTTTGACTTCTACACCCTTTGGGTTGATAGTGATGGTGACTTCACTAGCGGAGCTACCCAATATCCACTAACGCAGAATGGAGGAAATTTTGAAGCGACTGGGATAACAGTTACTGATGGGATGTTCTTGACGATTGCCGCCTACAGACCAGAGATTAACTTTACCCAAACGGCCTTTTCTGGAATAGAGACAACTTCTCCTGCTACTTTCGAAATAAACATTGATTACGCCGTAGATGCGAACATAACTGTGGACTATACTGTGTCAGGTACCTGCACAGAGGATTTGCCTTCAGCGGGTACATTTACTATTTCGGCAGGAAGTACGACAACCATTTTGTCACAAGCCATCACATCTGGAGATGGTTTTGAGCCTGACGAAACTATCATTCTCACACTTACGGGAGGTACACAATCGGGAGGTATTCTTGGAGCATCAGCTATCAGCACTTATACGGTCAATGATGATGGAGCGAGTGCCACTAATACTATTCAATTTGATGCACCTTTTAGTTATTCACACAAGAAGACGATCACTATCGACAACAGTATGGTTTCGGGAGCTAGTGACTTGGTCGATTTTCCAATTTTGATCACCATTGATGGGGCTGATTTTATAGAGATGAATGCCAATGTGCAAGATGCCAATGGTTATGACATTCGGTTTACCTATCAGAATGCCGTTACTTGGTTGGCTCATGATATCGAATCCTACGATATAGGAAATGGAGTTTATACAGCTTGGGTGAGCGTGCCGTTATTGTCGAATTCAGATAATACTGTCATAGAAATGTATTATGGTAATTCTAGCGTGAGTACAGATCCATCATCATCATCCGTTTGGGATGAATACCATGGTGTCTATACATTAGGAAATAACGATTTTACGGATGCGTCTTCAAATGGCTACAATGGAACCAATAATGGAACGACGGATGAGGTGGGGATTGCAGGTCGCTCTCAGCTTTTTGATGGGTCTAGCGACATAGATATTTCGCCATCTTTCCCTAACCTGACTACCGCATTTACCATTTCGGCTTGGGTCTTTGTACCTAATATTACTTTGGGTGGAAGTATTTTTAGTGATGATGCTAACAATACCGGTGGTTACGGACTTACGCTGGGAGAACCTGGGAATGGATTGCTAAGATCGTATTCAAGGAATTTACCAGGAGGGGGTGTTATTAACGGTACATCGGCTCTTAATGCATCTACTTGGCATCAAGTGGTAATGGTGGTTGATAGAGCGAATCAGGACAGGGTGATTTATTTGGATGGAGCTTCGCAAGTGTCGGATTTGTCGGATATTGGTACATGGGGAACTGACGCAGGGCAAGCCGCAATCGGAGGGGAAGGGCCAGGGGGAGCTAACAGTGATTTTGATGGGAGGATAGATCATGTAACTATTTCAAGTGTTGTAAGAAGCGCTGGTTGGATTTCGACAGAGTATAATATGATCAGTGCACCTGCCACTTACTTTACTATTGGGAGTGAGACAGTTCTTAGTGCCTTTGAGGTTAGTGAATCAACTGATAATCTAAGCCTCACCATTGCTCTGACTAGTGTGGATGCCAATGACGTTGATATTGACTATGCGGTCACTTCAGGCACCGCAACTAATGGTAGTGACTTCACTTTAGCTGCAGGTACACTGACAATCACAGCCGGAAACTTAAGTGGGTTGATTACCGTGGATATTGCTGATGACTCCAAGGACGAAGTAGATGAAACCTTTACAGTTTCCTTAACCAATCCGTCCTCTGTATCTGATGTTAGTTTAGGAGCTAATAATGCGATTGAAATAACATTAATTGATAATGATTCAGGGCCTGTCATTGCGCTATCAGATACCATATTATATGCAAATGAAGGGTCAAGTATCAACGAATGGTCGGTTGACCTGAGTGCCTCCTCTGGACAAGCAATTACTGTAGACTATACTGTCTCGTCTATATCTGCCACTGCCGGTGTAGATTATATCCTCGAATCAGGCACCCTGACTATTGCGCCCAATAGTATTTCGGCAGGTGTAGGGTTTAATATTATTGACGATGAAAATATTGAGTCATCGGAGTCCTTTGCAATAAAGCTTTCCAATCCTGTTAATGGTTCACTTAATGCTGACTTTGATTCCTTGACCGTAACGATCAATGACAATGATAACTTCGGTATCGATGGACCAGGAGGAGTAGGTGATGCAGATGGTTCGGGTACTTTGGTCATGTGGATGATTGCGGATTCTGCCAATGTTTCAGGGAGCGCTATAACCTCATGGGAAAACGAGGTGGGTATTTCTGAATTAGATCTGACACCTCCGCTTACGGCTCCCACCTTGGTGACCAATGCACGAAATGGTCATGCTGAAATCAGCTTTGCAAATGTAAATGATGTGCTTTCCACCTCGGAAAGATTGAGTGCTTCCTATTTCCCTTATAACGAGGCTTCCACATTTGTAGTGACAAGGCATGATAATCTTGTGCAACGATCCAATACTTACGGGACCTCAACAGTTCAAGGCGGAGGATTGGCAACCAATCGTTTTTCTGCACACAATCCATGGAATGGTCAGGTTTATTTTGATATTGGAAATTGTTGTGGAACTGATGGGAGATCTCAGTTTGTTTATGATCCGGATTGGACAGGAAACTATACGCTCTTTTCGTATACTGCTAGTGCCACCGAAGGAAAAACCGTACGAGGAAATGCGACACAAAAGGATTTCGATGCAGGGACTGATATTTTCCTTAACCACACGGATTATTTCTTTAACCTTGGGATGACCCAAACAAACAACTTTCAGGGAGATATACTCGAGTACATCATGTACACAAGTCCTTTGAACAGCGCTCAGGTAATCATTACTGAGAATTACCTCGCGGCTAAGTATAACCTGACATTGGATCAAAATGATTATTATGCCTTCAAAACCACCCATAGCAATGAAGTAGTAGGAATTGGGCAAGAGGATGCAGCCAATTTTCACAATGCCGCTAAAAGTAGTTTGTTAACTATCTCGAATGCGAGTGATTTGGATGATGGAGATTATGTAATGGTGGGTCATGATAACTTGGGTACGACCAGCTGGACTACCACGGACGTGCCTTCTCAACTGGACAATATTCAAAGAATTGCAAGAGAATTTAGGGTAGACGTAACGGGAACTCCTGGTACTATCTCCATAGCTATAGATGATAGTAGGCTTCCCGCTCTTCCTGCAGGATATTCAGACTATGTTTTACTTATTGATGATGATGGTTTGTTTGCAAATGGGGCTAAGATTTATGCAATGACACCAGTGGGTGGTGAGTTTGTTGTCAATAATGTTGCTGTCACTCAAGGATCATATTTCACCATCGCCACGCATAGACGAACTATAGAGTTCACAGGTAATTCCTCACAGGATTTTGAAAACACCAATAGAACCATAGCGCTCAGTTTATCAGTAGCCTCTGGTTCGGATATTTCGATCGGTTATACTGTTACTGGTAGTGCTACACCTAGCGCAGATTTTTCACTTCCGACAAGTGGCTCCTTTGTAATCAAAGCAGGCAGAACCGCTGAGGTGATTGATTTAGGAATAATTGATGAATCGGTGATAGAAAGTGATGAGTCAATAATCGTTACTCTAGGAGCAGCACCGCTCGGTACCATTGCGGGGGCGAATTCGGTTTTTACCTACACCATCAATGATGACGATAATGAGCGAGATATCGAGTTTCGAAATTTTTGTGATTATGGATTTTCTAAAACGATCAAAATAGCTCATGAGCTAGTAGACGATACAGATGGAGCAGATTTGGCAAACTTTCCATTGCTTATTTCATTTACTGATGCTGATCTAGCATCGGTAGCCAACGGAGGAAACGTGGAAAACAGCAACGGATATGACATAGCGTTTACCTATAAGGATTCCCTCATCTGGTTAGATCATGAAATTGAAAATTATAATGCAACAACGGGAGCTTATAATTCATGGGTGAAAATTCCATTGCTAGATTTTGACGATTCTACTGAGTTGGTGATGTATTATGGAAATAGCAATATTGATTCAGACCCATCTGTCAAGTCGGTATGGTCAGAGTATTTAGGTGTATGGCATCTAAATGGAGGCGTTGAAGACTCTTCTCCTAATAACTATGGAGGTACTGATAACGGAACCACAGATGTGACAGGGAAAGTCGGTAACGGACGTAATTTTGACGGGATTGGGGATTTTATAGAACTGGCTAGTTTTCCAGACCTGCAATCGGATTTTTCTATAAGTGCATGGGTAAATACAGACAATATCGCTGCAGGTCAGCGTGTATTTATTGATGATGATAACAATACCAATGGTTACGCCTTGTCGATAGGTGATCCAGGTAGTGGCCGCTTGAGGTTCTACAGTAGAGGGGCTAACCCAACTTCTGTTGATGGATCGGGAGCGTTTGGTCTCACGGCGGGTAATTGGTTCTACATTGCCGGTGTTGCTGACATTGATGCGGGTGGAAGTAGAACGCTGTATGTCAATGAAAATGTTGCGGCAAGTACGACTCATGCCAATATGTTTGGTACAGACGTAGGGAGTGCCGCCATCGGTGGTGAGACTTTATCTGGTGAAACCGGAAATCGTTTTACGGGGACTATGGATGAGGTAAGGGTTTATAATGGATTGCTTAGTCCTTCTAGGGTTTTTACCGAATATAATAACTATGATGCGCCAGGTTCATTCTATGTGATTGGGCCAGAAGTAGCGAGCGGAGGTTGTGTTATTGCCGAAAATAGCCCTAACGATTTAGAGTTGACAGTATATGTTAACCCAGTTGATAACGTGAGCAACACGGAGATTACCTATACCTCCACGGGTGGTACGGCAACCAATACTTCAGATTATACTTTGGTTCAGGGAACGGTAACAGTACCAGCTGGCTCACAAAGTGCCACTTTTAAATTTCCCTTAATTAATGATCTTATTGATGAATCAGATGAGACCATTCAAATATCACTTTCAAATCCATCTTCAAATACAAAAATCGGAAGCGTCAATCAACAAATCTTCACCATAACAGATGATGACGATGGTCCTACTATAGGATTCTTAGATACGCTTTCAGTCGCGAACGAAGGTTCGAGTTTAGTTTCTATCACCCTGGAGCTAGGACTCCAGTCAGGAAATGATGTAAGCGTAGACTATACTGTAACTGGTGGTAATGCTACTACAGGGAGTGATTTTATTGCATTGAGTGGTACTGCGGTTATATCCGCGGGAGACCTGACAACAACTATTAGTTTTCAACCAATCGATGATGCCATCATAGAATCTCCTGAAACTGTTGAGTTGACCATCTCTAATCCTACCAATGGAACACTAAAGACCGATTTTGATATCCATACCATTACCATTGCTGATAATGATGATCTTGGATTTGAGGGACCAGGAGGAGTGGGAGATGTTGAAAATGCTCTTGGTGAGAACTTACTCAAATTGTGGTTGATTGCTGATTCAGTTACGTCATCAGGCGGTAATGTTACACGTTGGGATAACATCGTCAAGAACGTAAGTGTCGATTATGACATGGTGCCTGCAGGTACCGCACCGAAAGTTGTCAATGCCGCAGTAAATGGGCGCAAAGAGATTAGTTTCAATAACGTAAGCGATGCGCTAGTATCTGAGGGTACCCTTTCAGCGGCAAGTTTTCCTGGGAATGAAATGTCGGTATTTATTGTGACTGAGACAGATAATTTAAATCAAGATTCATACGCTTATGCCACTGACAATAGTGAAAATGGAGCGGTTGATGCCAATAGTATAAGTGCCTCTATCCCAAATGGTGCAGGCAATATTGAGTTTGATATTGCTGGTGATAATTACACTGCCCCTTATCTGACGGGATGGGCAGGTAAACATAGTATCTATACACATATTGTTTCTGTAGACACCTTTTTGGTTTATCGAAATAACAATATGCTGGTTAATAGAAATGATGCAAACCCTTCATTTACAGGACACACAGCATATAATTTCTATCTAGGGAAGAACGGTGCTGGAGAATTTTTCCAAGGTGATATTGCTGAATTTATTATGTTCAGTCGTGATGTAAATATTGCTCAAAGCAATATTATCAATAATTATCTGGGTGCGAAGTACAATCTGAATATCGTAAATGACTACTATAATTTTGAAGTGTCACATGGAGTTGAGGTGGCAGGAATAGGGCGGTATGATGCCAACAATTTGCATGTGGCAGCTAGGGCCGGCATTGTGACCATCAGTAATGCGGATGACCTTGATGATGGTGAGTATGTACTTTTCGGTCATGACAATGGAGCGATCAGCTCTTGGAGTGCCAGTGAAGTACCATCCGCAGGAATTTTACGAACAGCAAGAGAGTGGAGATTCGACAATACTGGAACTCCAGGAACTATCAGCATAGCCATCAATAGTGATTTGCTACCTGCGCTCCCTAATGGTAACGAAGATTATGTCATCATGCAGGATGCGGACGGTGATTTTTCTTCTGGTGCAACCGTCATTAACACCGTGCTAGTAGATGGTCAATACAAGGCAAGTGATCTCACCATAGCTTCAGGCGACTATGTCACCTTTGGGATTGCTACCAGAACGATCTCTTTTTCTCCAATAAGCCGTTCGGGCTCAGAGACAGTAGCTGCAAATGCCACCATACTTTTGAGCTTAGAAAGTAGTAGTATCATTACTCTTGACTATGCGGTGACAGGTGGTACGGCAACAGGGAGCAGTACTGATTACTCACTAGCGTCTTCAGGACAAATTACATTTAACGCTGGTCAAACAAGCATTAATCTTGGGCTTGGAATTATTAATGATTCGGAGTTAGAAAGTGATGAAACTATAGAGATTAAGTTGAGTAATCCTTCAACGGGTGTTTCGTTAGGTGACTCAGTGTTTACTTATACCATTAACGACGATGATAATAGTAGAAATGTTCAGTTCAATGCAAGTACTTCTACAGGTGCGGAAAGTGTAAGTGCTATTTCATTGCAAGTTGACTTAAACTCTGTCGATGCAATGAACGATACTGAGGTCAACTATTCTATCACGGGTGGTACAGCGGAAGCCAGTCCTTCTCCTGATTATTCTTTTACTGCGGGTACTTTAGTCATTCCAGCTACAGAATCTACAGGGACTATTGACTTTACCATTCTAGATGATGTATTAAGTGAATCAACTGAAACAATTATCGTAAGTCTGAGTAGCCCAGTAAATGCCAATTTGGGAACTAACGTGACGCATACTTATTCAATCACTGATAATGATGGTATTGTTACGGTCGAGTTTCAAAATGCCACGACTACTATTGATGAGGGGGGAAGCATAGCTAAATTGGTAGTGGAGCTATCCTCAACTTCGGGTCAAGATGTACAAGTCAATTACTCAGCTACAGAGGTTTCAGCCTTAGGTGGTGGTACAGATTATTCGCTAGCCGATGGTACTTTGACTATCCCTGCCGGGCAACAACTGGGCACCATAAATGTGGCTCTTACAGATGATGGGATAGAGGAGAGTGCGGAGACTTTTACGGTCACGCTAAGTGGTGAAGTAGGAGCTACATTAGGCTCGGAGGATACCCACACTGTGACCATTTCTGATAATGATGCTGAGTTCGGTTATTACGGACCTGGTGGTGTTGGTGATTTCGAGAGTAATATGTTATGGCTAGATGCCACAGCCGTCAACGGCAAAGGAGTGCCTAATCTAAGTGATGGAGCCAATGTTTCTACCTGGGTTGATCGCTCTGGGAATGGCTCTGATTTTACAGCGATTGGTAGTCAGCCTACTTTTGATGCCGATGCTTTGAATTTAAAAAATACCGTGATTATTTCATCTTCAAACCAAGGGTTTCAAGCACCAGCAGGATTCGACAATGCATTGTCGAATTACTCTTTTATTTCTGTTCTAGCTCAGTCTAGTGGAGAGTATTTAGTTGAGACGAATACCACGGCTACATCCGATTTCAGATTGAGTCAAGGAGCTAATGGTCTATATTCAATCAATGATATCGACTACTTGCCAAGTCAAAGCACTAACATAGATATCACAACTTGGATTTTTAATAGTGAGAATAGCCCTACGAGCGCAGCGGTTTCGAGAAACGGAGTGGCGTTGTTATCTGATGATAATTTTGAGGTGATGGCTCTAAATGAAAACTTCGCTTTGGGAAGTCGAAACGCTGATCAAACTCAAGCTACGACTGATTTTGCTGGGAACATTTCGGAGTTTATAGTCTATCGAAATGTAATCAATGAGGCTCAGAAGGTTATCATTGAGAACTATTTGGCTAACAAGTATGACCTGGTAATTGCAGATGATTACTACAGTTATGAAGGTACCTATGGTAAGGATATAGTAGGGATAGGACAGGTGAGTGGAGAGAAGCACTTGCAGTCTATGTCGGATAGCCTTATGATGATTAGTGGAGCTAGTGACTTACAGGATGGTGAGTTTGTATTCGTAGGTCATGATAATGGGAGTGACCTTACTTGGACTACTGCCGAGTCTCCAAGTGGAGATGTAAATGTGAGAAGGCTAGCGAGAGAATGGAGAACCGATATAACTGGGACTCCTGGAACCATCATTATTAAAGTGGATACAACTCAATTACCTAATCCACCAAATGGATTTGATCAATATGTTGTCTATACGGACGAAGATGGAGATTTCCGATCAGGAGCAACGGCCTATCAATTGGAGTATTCATCCGTTTTTGGATTTCACGTGACCGAAGAAGTGACCATTACAGATGGTACGTTTATCACTCTAGGTATAGGAAAGCCAGTAATACAATTTTTCCTTGCGGCAAATGGTGGTGATGAAAGTGTTACGAATCCTTCTATTGGGGTTGGGTTGAATTTCACACTGAGTGAGGCAGCTACTGTTAATTTCGCTGCGACAGGTGGTACTGCCACAGGGAGTAATATTGATTATTTGTTGCCAAGCGGGAGATTAACCCTCTCCGCTGGTCAAACCACCGCTAATATTAGTTTGGGTGTGATCAATGATTTAATTGAGGAGGCAGATGAAACGATTGAAATCACACTGACTACCCCTTCTAGCAATGTGTCATTGGGAGGAACCACTGTATTTACCTATACCATTCATGATAACGACAATTCAGAGAATAGAACGGTAGAATTCGCAACAGCTGGTCCTGGAGCGGGAGATGAAGCTACACCAACTGTGACATCTGTTACTGTGACTATTAATACTCCTGACGATGATGTTGCCACAACTGTAGATTTGCTTGTAGTCAGCGGCGGAGCGAGTGCAGCTGACGAAACGGATGATTTCGTGCTCAGTAGTTCCACCATTACATTTCCTGCGGATAATTCGACCGTATCTCAGGCCTTTGATATCACCATAGTAGATGATGCCATTTTTGAAGGAACAGAACAGATAACCATTCAGCTGACAAACCCTGTTAATGCAGATTTGGGTACCATTACGGAATATACATTAGACATTACTGATAATGAAGCACTACCAGTTGCTGGGTTTTCTGATGGCTCATCGTTTGTTAGCGAAGCTTCGGGTACCGCTTCTATTCAACTCGCGTTGGATGCCGTGTCAGTCAATGACGTGACGATCAATTATACAGTAGCGTCCACAGCTACTTCAGGTACTGATTATACCTTGAGTGATGGCTCGGTATTGATACTTGCCGGGTCAATGAATGTTAACATTCAAGCACTTATAGTCAATGATTTAATTACTGAGTCTGCTGAGACTGTTACCGTGACACTAACTGGTGGAACCAACGGAGCTGTTGGAGGAATCACCTCGCACGTATTAACGATACTGGATGATGATCAAACTGGAAGTACGGGCCCTGGAGGAGTAGGTGATGCTTCTAATAATTTGGTTTGGCTGAGAGGAGATAATTTTGTGGCTGGGACTTGGTCAGATATTTCAGGGAATTCAAATGACTTTACAGGCGCTGGACCTGTGGTAGGTGCAACCGGTATTAATAGTCAAGGGACAGTAGCGTTTGATGGCACCCAGTCCATGTCATTCGCTTCAGCTATCAATACCTCGCCTAGTGATTTTGACATATTTTTTGTGACTGATACGGATATACTTACTGATCAAGTGCTCTTCGATAATACAGACGGAATTCTATTTGGACAAGAGCATGGCAGTGGGGGGTTTCAGGACGTTGATGGTATTTGGAAGGGAGATGAGATAGCAACGGGCTCCGGTGCTCCTTCGATCATTCAGTACAACTTGGAAAGTGGATCAGGTCTTGCTGCCATTTCATTAAATGGCACTGAGGATACACCAACGGTACCCTTTGACTACACAGCCACTTCTCTTGGTGTGTCAAGTACACTTGGGTCATTGTCAGGAGGAGGCTCTGGTTTCGATGGTGAGATTGGTGAAATGCTAGTTTTTAATAATTCTCTAAACAACGCTCAACGGATCATCGTCAATAATTACCTTTCTGCACGATATGATATCACTATTGCCAACGATTACTTCGCTTACGATGATGGTACAGCATCCAATGATTATTTCTTTAACCTAATCGGGATTGGCCGAGAAGACGCTGATAACATACATGTGACGGCTACTGCTGAAGGGTTCTTAACTATCTCAAATCCAAATGACTTAGCAGATGGAGAGTATTTGATGGTGGCAAATGATGGAGCAGATAGGGCGTCTTGGACATTTACTGGTGCACCAGCCAATATGAGTACTAGAAGAATTGCAAGAGAGTGGAGAGTTGATAGGACTGGAGATTTAGGAACTATCACACTTCAAGTGGATAGTACATCACTTCCTACACCTCCATCGGGCGGGTTGACTTGGGCATTGATAGTGACTTCAGATGGAGATTTCACTAATATTGATGCCGTTTACCCATTGACATCTGTTTCTGGAGATATTATCGGTATCGATGGCTTAGATCTTAATGATGGAGATTTTTTCACTTTTGCTTTGGTTGAGTATGTCTCTACAGGGATAAGTTCTGATTTTAGTGATCCTATGGCATGGTCTACGGGAGTTGTTCCTACGGCCGGAACAAACGTTAAGATCATTGATGGACATTCCTTATTCCTAACAGAAGATGTGGTGATTGGAGCTATGACATTAGAGGGAACTGGGGCTTTAGACTTAGCTGGTTTTACTCTTGAATTTTCTGAAGATTGTATCATTCTGAATGGTACGGGAATAGTCAACGTAAGCACTGCAGGATCTACAATAGGCTATGCTAACCCTAACGTGACAGAGCAATGTGTTACAGGAATGATTTACAACAATTTGTATACAGAGGGGCCATCAGGATCCACGAAATATTTACTTGGTGATATCACCGTAGAGGGAGATTTTAATTTGCAAAGTGGAGGTGGAGCAGGTGCAGTATTCGACTCCCGTGCACTCGGAACTATGGACGATTATGATATGATTATTCAGGGTGATTGGATCAGTGAAATATCCTTTCTTCCACGATCTGGAGATGTAACGTTCAATGGTGTTTCTGCTCAGATGATCAATACTGCAGGTGGTGAGACTTACAATAACCTGATTATCAATAAAGTGGGAACAACAACGATGGCTGATAGCACCCTCACTTTAGCCTCTGATATTTCAACAGATGGTATTCTAACGCTGACCTCAGGTTTTGTCGATATGGGTTCATTTGACATAACTGTTAATTCAGCGTCCTCTATTGTTGGGGGAAGCGAACAAGCCTACATTATTGCTGATGATATAGGTGTTTTGAGGCATGCAATCACTGCGCTGAGTACTGCCTATGGTTTTCCGATAGGGGATGATAATGAATACGCTCCCTTCACTTTTACTCTAAATTCAGGAACATTGAGTAGCTCAAACGTAACAATTAATCTGAGAGATGCTAAGCATACAGATATAGAGGAGAGCACGTTCATTACGAGATATTGGTCGCTCAATAATGAGAACATCACAGGTGTGCTAGATTACAGCGTATCTTATGTTTACGACGATACCGATGTAGTGGGAAGCGAAGGTGGACTCTTGGCTCGTAAGTTCTCCGTAGCAGGTGACGATATTGGAGGATCAGTCAATATTAGTATGAATACCTTGAGCAATTCTGGGTATGATTCATTCTCAGATTTCACTGGAGAATCAGCACCAACTCCACTTCCTATTACACTTTTATCATTCAAAGGAAAGCCGACAGACAGAGGTGTCTTGCTAGAGTGGATCGTATTAGTGGAAAAAGATAACAGTCATTTCGAAGTTCTTCAGTCGTTAGGTGGAGAATTCTTCTCCGTGATTGGGAAAGTATTGGGAGCTGGAAACTCTGATACACAAACGGAATATGAATTTTTGGATTTGAATGCTGTCTTTGGTCTGAATTACTATGCTTTGAAGCAGGTCGACTTTGATGGAACAGAAACCATTGTGTCTCTCATCGTAGTAGACAACAATTATAGCGGGTTTGGGATGACGGCAACTGCTTATCCTAATCCTACGGAAGCGGAAAACTTAAATGTCAGCATTCGATCTGATGATACACATACACCGGTTAGGGTGAAGATTGTCAACCTAAACGGACAAGTCTTTTACAATGACGTAATTCTTGACTTAAGAAGCTTTAATGGTCGTATAATTCCAGATGTCAATATGGTTGAAGGAGTATATATCCTAATTGTAAAACAAGGCAATACCGTGTCCCAGCAGAAGATCATTATTAAGTAAGAGAAATGTATTTGGCTCTCAGAATGTCGTATTCTGAGGCCATTTAGCTTGTTAATTCTAGACTAGGGAGAGTTCTAAATCTCAAGGATTTGAAACCTCTCGATGATTGATCGAATAAACGAGATTCAATAGCTATTACGAGCATTCGCAAAATGAGCAGCCATCAATCCAGCAGTTTCAGTACGAAGCACACTTTGACCAAGACTGATTTTTTGGAATTTTTCAGTGAGAGCTAATTCAACTTCATCAATAGTGAAATCACCCTCAGGCCCTATGAGTATTAAGGTCTCTTCAGATGGCTTGATTAATGAGCCTAGGTAGGGAAGTCCTTCTTCCACGAAAGCAATATATCGACTTTGTTCAGACGATGATTTTATAAACTTCTCTAAGGTGACCAATTCATTAATTTTAGTCAGAAAGCCACTTTTAGACTGCTTTAGGGCGCTCACTGCCTTTTTCTGCAGCCTATCAATTTTGATTTTTCTGCGTTCACAATTACTCGTGAGTATTAAGGATATTTTATCCACGCCTAGTTCACAAGCTTTCTCCACAAACCATTCGATCCGATCCATATTTTTGGTAGGAGCGATAGCGATATGAATCGAAAATGGTTTTTTCTCTAATTGTTGCTCAGAGAGAATTTTGAGTTGACATTGCTTGTTGGTGATGCCTGAAATTATCGTTTTGTATTTACCACCTAAGCCATCAAATACACCAATTTCGTCACCTTCTTTTTTCCTGAGCACCTTCACACAATGTTGATATTCTTCATCTTGGAGGTAAGCGTTTCCCTTGCTGATATTTGGTTGGTAGAAGTAAAGCATAGGACTGGATTAAACTAGTGGCTCACAAAGTGACGGAATAATTTTATTGAAAGCAGTCTGAAGCTGTGTTCTTATTTCTAGTCCTGATTTGTTTTCAATCAACCTACCATCCATTTCAGTCACTGGAGTCAATTCTCCCATGGTACCGGTAGCGAATACTTCATCGGCATTGTAGAAATCCACAAGCGAAAGATTTCGCTCTTCGTTAGGAATCTGTAGTCCCTCAGCTAACTCGAGCACAAGCCCCCTTGTAATTCCATGAAGGCAAGCATCAGCAAAAGGAGTGAACAGTTTTCCGTCTTTCACCATGAACAAATTCGTATCGTTAAGCTCTGATACAAATCCTTGATGATCGAGCATAACCGCTGCATCTACCTTCGCAAAGTTGGCTTGAATCTTGGCTAAGATATTATTGAGTAGGTTGTTGTGATGGATTTTGCTATCAAGAAATTGTGCATTATTTCGGCGTTGTGTACTCGTGATGACCTTGATGCCCGAAGTATTGTCGTAAACCAGGGGCTTCCATTCAGCTAGTACAATCAAACACGGTCCAGCATCGTTGATTCTTGGGTCCATACCAGAAGTGGACTTTTCCCCACGAGACAAGGTCAAGCGAATATGCGTGTCCTCCGTCATGTTATTTGCATTCAGCGTCGCTTTGATTGCTCTGATGATTTCCGTCCTTTCAGGCACCTCAGCAAACGCCAGAGCTTTGGCTGACTCATACATCC
>CAYGPP010000044.1:22449-25356 GCA_964351885.1 uncultured Marinoscillum sp. | reverse complement strand
AGAAATCATAATCTTCAATCACCGATCCAGAATCTAAAAACGGAAGGCCTTCTGAAAATATTAAAGTCCACTTCACCTATGATTGCTCGCTAACAGAACATTCTCCACCTAGTATTTCTTAGGATAATACCATATCCGAAAAATTATACCTTCCATTCTGAAAAAATGTAACTATCATTTTTAAAAATGGTAGCTATGTTTTTCTGAAATGATAGCTTTCATTTTGGTGAGCTCATAAAAGGACTCATTATGATGCTTCAAGAGGGTTTTTGATCATTGTGTGGTAACTCAAAATAATCATATTGAGTCACGTCATTTCTCGCGTAACTTATCAGACTATCATGGCTTGTTGAAAATACCAATTTGACACGGTATATCTTACTTATATCCATGCCTTTTGGAAACAAAACACTTTGTTTATTCTTAACTATTCACAACTTCGCTACTACTTCCTCAAACCCATACCCTCTTTGAAACAATTCTTTCTACTTCTGCTTGCTGGTAACTGTTGCTTCGCGCTTCAAGCCCAGCGTCCCAATCGTTGCAAAGACATTCAATACACAGTTATTGATTCGGTAGAGAGCGAATGGCATCAGCTGGATGTCTACTATCCAGGCAATACCAATGAGCAAAAGCCAGTGCTCATATTTATCCATGGAGGAAGCTGGGAGAGTGGCAAGAAAGAAACCTATAGACTAATGGGCAAGCATCTGGCTAAATCCGGAGTGGTTACGGTCATTATCAATTACCGATTGACGGAAGTCGCCATGATTTCAGACATGACCTATGATGCGGAGCAAGCCATGAACTGGACACTCGAAAATATCCAACACTACGGTGGAGATACCAGCAGGATTATCGTCTCAGGACATTCCGCTGGTGGTCACCTGGCTGCAATGGTTTCTTTAGGCAAGTATCAGACTCAGGTGCATAAAACGATATTGATTGATGCGTTTGGGTTGGATATGATTACCTATTTCCAAAATTATGATAATGAGTATGCTCAAGGCTTGCGCAACACATTTTCCAAAGACTCAAAGACCTGGAAAGATAATTCACCACTCTATCAGGTACCTGAAGAACTCACTACGCCATTCCTAATTTTAACTGGTGGGCGCACCTTTCCTACTATCAAACAAGGAAGCACCGCTATGGCGAAAAAACTTGGTGCCAATGGAACTCCTGTTAATACTAAAGTCTTTGAGAAGAAGAAACACGTCCCTATGATCACGCAGTTCTTTTTTAAGAATAGTGATGTTTATGATACTGTACTGCCTTTCGTACTGTTGGAGAAGTGAGCGTATAAGCAAATAATGTTCGCTAAGCCCACTCGTTGCCTCACTCCACTCTCAAACTTTTCATAGGATTTTGAGTGGCCGCCTTCCAAGAATGAAAACTCTCATGGCTCAAGCATCCGCTTGTGTCTATTCTACCAAACAGATATCTAACAATCCTCTACCTCATAGATAATCTATTGAACTGCTGTATTTCCAATGCTGCGGTTCTGACACAATTCCAAAACCACTGGATTACTTCTGCCCTTTTCAGTTTAGTGAGTTTAGTAGAAAGTAAAGCATCGTAAGAGCTAAACGGCCAGTTGTTGGGCTTTTCGCAGAATCCATGGTGTATAGTGTTTCAATGGATGTAGGCAATAATGGCGGTGAGGTATGCATCGGAGGTGATTTCTTTACATTTAGATAGACGAACGAATAAGGAGCCTCTTCGGTCATACATCTTGTCATACGCCTTTGTATAGCTATTGAAGAGATTGCTGAATTGCTTTGAAACCTGACAGGTCTGCGCGACCCGGTCTGCGCGACCCGGTCTGCGCGACCCGGTCTTGGAGATCTGTCAGGTTTAGCTGATGCAACATTTCTAAAAATCAATCAACAAAGTCTTATCGGGAATGGGCACTTCATACCGATGGGATTTTTCTACAGCGTCTACATCACCAAACCACTCGATTACTTCTGCTCTTTTCAGTTTAGTGGGTTTGGTAGAAAGTAAGGCATCGTAAGAACTAAACGGCCAATCGTTGGGCTTTTCACAGAATCCATGGTATATAGGGTTTCGATGGATATAAGTAATCACAGCTGTGAGGTAAGCGTCGCTATCAATTTCCTTCGTCTTAAAAGGTCTATTGAAAAGTGATCCCCTCCGATTATACATTTTATTATACGCCTTTGCGTAGGCATTAAAGAAGTTACTGAAGGTCTTCGAAATTAGACCTGACAGGTTTAAAACCGAGCCGCGTAGGCCTGTCAGGTCTAGCGAGGCTGAGTCTTGGAGACCTAAAAGGTTTATTGCTTTCGAACGAAACTCTTCTTCATGTTTAATTCTAATCAATGCATGAAAATGATTCGGCATAAGGCAATATGCATAAGTATCTGCAATGGACTCTATGTACTTCGCCCATAGTTTCAAGAAATAATGGTAGTTCTCGTCTTGTCAAAAAAGATTCTCCTCACCATTGGCATGATTGTAAACATGGTAGTATTTCTCTGGAGACATTATTAAATTAAAGATAATATCAAATCATAAACTTGACAGTGCTTAAGGATCGAGTAGAGTAGACCTATCAAGTTTACTCAGACAAAACAAATTCATCTCAAAAGGTTAACTTTAGTAAGACCTAAAACTAAAGTCCATGCCTAAGATAGCCCTCTCGAAATCCATCTTAATAGATGCTTCCGCCTCTAAAGTCTTTGACATTATCACTGATTTCAATCAGTGGACCGTCTGGTCTCCATGGTTGCTCATGGATCCGGAAACCAAAGTGACTGTAGCGGAAGACAAACAGTCCTATGAGTGGGATGGCAAGCGTACTGGAAAAGGAAATATGCAGATCACAGGATCTGAAAAAGACAAATCTGTGAACTACGACTTGACCTTTCTCACCCCTTGGAA
>CAYGPP010000044.1:0-22349 GCA_964351885.1 uncultured Marinoscillum sp. | reverse complement strand
CACAAGTGGGATATGGTCAACGGAAAAGCTACCTATACTTCTGCCGTTCCCGTAAAGTCTATCCCTGAAAATTTACCTGATGGAATGGTGTCCGGCACTATACCCGCTACTCAAGTATATACCCTCAAGCATACCGGGCCATACCATCACTTGGGCAATGCGTGGACTACTTTATACAACATGCAGCGTGGCAAAGAATTTAAGTCGAATAAAAAGATTCATCCGTTCGAGAGCTATGTGAATTCACCAATGGAGGTGGATGAAAAGCAGTTGGTGACAGAGATTCATTTCCCTATTAAGTAGTCTACTTTTGTCTTGCGGGTTGGTCATCTCACCCGTCTAGAACATCCTATTAATGAATCAAATTATTAACCGAAAACCGCTCGGAATCATCCTTGCCGTCTGTGGAATCTTACTTTTCTCTAGCAAAGCCGTAATGGTCAAGTTGGCCTATCAATATGAAGTGGATACTGTGAGCCTTCTGCTTTTCAGAATGCTTTTTTCCTTACCCATTTATATTGTCATAAGTGTTCTATACCAACCCAAAACGACACCAACTAAGAAGGATTGGCTCTGGTTGATTGGCTTAGGGTTCATTGGTTATTACCTCGCGAGCTACTTTGATTTTCTGGGCCTACAATACATCAAGGCGAGCTTGGAAAGGCTCATCCTCTTTATCTACCCTACACTCGTGCTGCTGATCTCTTTTGTATTTCTCAAGAAGAAAATCACCAGGCAACAGGCCATAGGCGTTGTGGTCACTTATTTTGGTATTGCTACCATCTTTGGCTCGGAGTTACAACTCAGCGATCAAAACAATGTGGTCATTGGGAGCATCCTCATCATGCTGAGTGCGCTGACCTATGCCAGTTATTTGGTTGGATCAGGTTGGTTAATTCCAAAGTTCGGCGCTACAGCTTTCACGGCCTATGCAATGATTATTTCTTGTATCGCTGTTGTGATTCACTATGCCATCGTCTTACCAAAAGGCCTATTTGATTTTCAGGCAGAAGTCTACTGGATCGGGCTTGCTATGGCAATATTCGCTACCGTGATTCCTTCATTTCTCGTGAGCTACGCCATCAAAATATTGGGAGCCAATAACTTCTCGCTTTTTGGTAGTTTGGGACCCATTTCCACAATAGGCTTGGCCTATTTACTTTTAGATGAACGACTCACGTTCATCCAATTTGTAGGTGCTGCTATTATCATAGGAGGGATCTTCATAGCAGAAAGCAAGTACCGATTCAAGAATAAGAACACTGAATAATTCGGTTCGAAAAATCCAACATGTACAGTCACGCCTTAACAAATTCGCAAAGTTCTTCTATAAACAAGTACTTGATTTGACCGAATTCTCAATGAGTATCGTGATCGATTGCGAAGACTCCAAATATCAAGAGCGATATTGTCATATTCACAATAATAAGATATTTTTGTTAGCATAATCGCACCTAAAAACATCATTGACTATGACTTTGCTAAGAGTACACGATGAACAACAAGAATTGACAAATTCTTTCGTTAACCTAGCGAAAAAAACCCTTCGCAAAGGAAACCTCAGCTCTAAGAAAAAGCAAGAGGTCTATTTCCAAGGTCAAGAAATGGGTTTTTGCAACGATGAAATCCGAGTGCTCCTAGAGGAATTAGTTATTGACTAATTCAGAATCTCACTCGAATTCCTGGACCAATCAGGAAAAAAGCCTTCTGCTCACTTAGCAGATACCCTCCACCAGCATAGAGCGGAAATGTGAGCTTATTGTCACGAGAAGTTGGGTAAAGGGAACCGATCACAACCAGTCCTACGTCTCTATTACTCGCATTCTCCTTAAAATTGAATGCATCGATCGCAATAAATCCTGCTCCGATTTTGTAAGGTCTTGTCTTTGCGATCTTTCCAGGCTGATAAAAACTCAACTGAGCTATCATTGCCAAACTAACCCCTCCAAAATTGGTGAAGTCTCCTTCCTTAGCCTTTAAAATAAGAAGACCGGCAGGAAACGATACATCTATGTCGAAATTATAATCCCGCTTCAGATGAATTAGCATTTTTTTAGAATTCCCTTCTCCCTCATACTTATCCTTTTGATGACTGATTACCAACTCTATCCGAGACCATTCTTCAAGATCAGCTGTTTTCTTAGAAATAAAATTATTAAGGTTGATATCATCTGCCCTACAGTTTTTGGAATCATAATGAACAAATCTAGGAGAACTCTCGCCGGGGCAAATAACCACCTGGTCGAATTCATAAAGCTCAATGAGATTCCCATTCTTATTGGAAATTTTCACCTTGATGTTGAGGTATTGCCTACCATACAATTCTCTCCCTTCGTCAATCTTTTTTCGGTCAAAATCAAAGACCAAATCCGTCAATGTAGATTCATAGTAAATAGGTTTCTCTATATCACTCACCACATATTGCTTGTCGCCCATATCAAGGGTAATAAAATCAAACGGTCGAGGCTGTTGATATTCCTTTACTTTCAGTACGCTTCCAGAAGCCCTATTGTGATTGAAAATCTCAATAGTATTGGCGCTTATGTTCAAGGGCACCTTGATTTGAAAAATGGAAATATTCTCATTCTTGATCAATGAATCATAGCGAAGATCATTCGCTCCCGGGAAGCTAAACTGAGCCTTATGTAAGCCCTCTCCCTCAAGCTTGATATGGACCGTTTCACCCGGGTAAACTTGGTTTCCTTTTTGCCAATCCCGTCCTTCACGTTGAACTGCGATAGAACGAATGGTGGTCTTTGGTGTAATGTCAAGGTTCGTTACAAAACTTGCACGATCTCCATCTTTGATATAGAGGTATCCCTCTGACTTTCTGTGAAATGCATAGGGTCTGAGTAGGCAAAGGACTTTATCATTGTTCAATCTCGTTTTTGTGAATAACTCTGCGATCAAAGCTCCTCCAGCTTCTTCCTGATCTTCTATTCTGTAAGTTTTACCCAATTTAAGAAACCGGTTATTATCCAATTGAATTTCAATAGCATCCTTTTTATCTTCTTTGGGCGTGACCTCTGGTGTGTCAAACTGCAGGAAAGCGAGTCTTCCGGATCTTATTTTGAACTCTGCCGAGACAGCCTCTATTTCATAGTTTAACCCTCCATTGACCAGCGAAGGTTTGCGAGCAGATAAGTCAACCATAACACTTTGACGCCCCAACTCATTGGGAAGTAAGTGAACCAATAGTTTCCCTGCTTGCTTCGTAATCCGGTAATCGATTGGAAGTCCCTCTGTCCATCTATTGTCGACAACTACATTTTTGGAATTGTTGGTTGTCAATTCAAATACCTTTTCTTCGCCGATGTACAATTCATCAGTCCCTGGATATAGTTTGACGTATGTCTTCGTATATGGTGTAAGCGGCAGCTCTACCAAATCTGACTCTTCTTCGATTTTTACTTTGAAAAGGAATTTAAGAAACTGTGCCTCGGTTAGCCGATTAAAACTCACTTTGAATCTGGCATAGTCTCTAAAAATGAGCATTGAATCCAAAATATTGTAATCAGATGACCCAACCAACTGAATATCATTCACACCCGATTCCCCATCGAAGAAAAGATAAACCTCCGCTACTTCTGATTCTTGTTCATATTTGAAGATCAAGGATTTCCGCTCCCGCTCCCAAATGACATCTTGTTTCCAGTTGTATTCAGCAGTATCCACAAAGACTTTAGCATCAAGAAATACACTCTCGTCAAACTTCTGTTGCGCATGAGAGACCATTACAAATCCTAAGGAGAGGATGAAAAGGAAAATATTGACCAGAATCTTGTTCATGTCCGCAAAGATGCCAAAGGCTGTGCAGGTCTACAAGGCGTGAGCTATTTTGTCTCTTCGGTAATTATTTGTGGTTTTCCCTCAATGGTCTTATGTACCGGGCACCTATCAGCGATTTCTATTAGGCGTTTGCGTTGATCCTCTGTAAGATCGCCCTCCAGTTTTATTAGGCGTTTGATCTGATCAATCTTCCCGCTAGATTTTCCAGACTGCTCACCATCTTCCACATGAACTTTGTCATGCGTTAGCTTCACTTTCACTTCAGTGAGGTTGATTTTTTTGAAATCAGCATACATCCTCAAAGTCATCGCAGTGCACGCTCCTAGTGCTGAAAGCAAATATCCATACGGTGAGGGGCCTAGGTCAGTTCCTCCACTGTCTTTCGGTTCATCAGCAATCAGTTGATGTTCTCCGGCAGTTATTTCTGTCAAAAATCCTTGTTCAGAGATTCTAGTCCAAACTTCCCCTTCAGGGGCATTCTCTGTGGTCCGCTCATTCTCAATATATTTCCCAGCCCATGCCGCAATCATCTGACCCGCATATTGGGAATCCTTCTTTTTACTCAACAAATGATCCGATCCGTCGAGAGAAATGAAACTCTTTGGATGCATCGCACATTGATATATTTCGGCAGCATTGTCAATCCTAACAATCGTGTCTTGAGGTGAGTGCATTACCAGCAAGGCTCGGTCAAGTTCTCTAATGACCTGCATATTGTCATTTTTCTCAAGATCCTCCAGAAACTGCTTTTTGATCTTAAATGGTCTGCCTCCAATATTCACTTCAGCTTCTCCAGACTCCAATATGGCTTGCTCTTCACTTTTCACATGTGCTTTTACATGCTCGGGATTGGAAGGTGCTCCAATAGTAACAACTGCTTTTACCTTATCCAGAGCGCCACTAACATGAAGAACTGCCGCACCTCCTAGCGAATGACCAATCATAATCTGCGGGGCAGAATGGTGCTTTCCCAAGTACTCGTAAGCCTTTACCAAGTCCGACAAGTTGGAAGTGAAATTAGTTTCTGAGAAATCTCCATCACTTTGACCGAGTCCTGTGAAGTCAAATTTCAAAACAGCGATTCCCTGACCAGTAAGAGAGCCACTTATATTATCCACAGCCTTAAGGTCTTTTGAGCAAGTAAAGCAATGAGCGAAAATCGCAAATGCCTTTGGCTGGCCAATCAGCGGAAAATCTATTCGCCCTGACAGTTTCTCTCCAAATTCGTTCTCAATTGATACTTTTTCTGATCTCATAGCGTCTTAGATAATGTTGTGTTATTAACTTGATCTTCAATTTTCCAAACAAGCCCATATAAATCTAACATTGTCACGACTCATCGCCACCATACTCGTCACCTTATTGATAGCTACGTCTCTGTCTGGACAAACCCTCACTTATGAGGTCATTCGCAGTGGTAAGTCTATAGGGCAGACAGTGGTCAAGCGTGTAGTTGAGCAAGATCAAACGTTCTACCTCCTCAATACACAAACAGAGTTTCGAGTGATTTTCCTGTTTGAGGTAGAATACGATCTAAAAGAAGAATTCGCAAAAGGATGTCTTATTTCTGGAACGGGCTTCAATACACTTAATGGAAGTACCCAAAAAAAAACATGGCTAAAGCAGCGCAGCGCAGATTACGAATTAGTGATTGATGGAATCAAAACCTCTATTGCCGAAGACTCTATCTTCAATTCCGTTTCGGAAATCTATTTTGAGGAGCCCTTTGATAAAAAAGAAATTTTCTCCGCCTACTTCGGTCGACACCTAGCGTTTGAAAAAATCGCAGATCATCAATATTCCTTATCCTCTCCAGATGGCACCAATGTCTATTTCTATGAAAATGGCATCTGTGTGAGAGTAGATATTAGTCGTGATTTCGCAACGTTCAGTCAAGTATTGCAACCTGAATTGCTAGCGAGAGTTAGAAAGAAGGAGATTAAGGTTGACTAATATGATCAGAACCATCAAACGGATACTTATCCCAATCGCCATCCTCTTTGTTTTGGGAATGGCACTTTTCCTTATTAATCAGATAGCGGGAGTGTATCTGCTACTGGCCAGCTTCAACAGTCTTTTGGCCACCATCGCATTGGTGATCATGGTCACTGCCGCTGTGGCTTTAGTCTCTTGGCCAGTCTGGCTCATAGTCAAACTACCTCAGCCACTCAAGCTTCCCCAATCAAATTCCGAGCTTGTTGATTATCGCAAAAGGTTGGTAAATAGACTTTCGTCAACAAAATACTAGTTAAAAATAGTAAGACACCACGGTCTATTGATGATTTGCCAGAAGCCCTGTCTTTCCTCAGCGAAGAAGCCAGTAAAGTGGTAAATGATACAGCAAAAGCTGTTTTCTTAACTACTGCCGTTTCGCAAAATGGAAAATTAGATGCCGTGACGATCTTGGCTACTCAGTCCCGCATGGTCTGGAGAATCGCTCATATTTATTATCAGCGACCTTCTGTCCGTGAATTAGCATTCTTATACATCAATGTTGCAGGAGCAGCTCTTATAGCTTCGGAGATAGAAGATATAGACATCTCACAGCAAATTGAGCCTTTGCTCAATACCATGCTGAAAAATGCAACTGGCAAATCGCTTCCCCTAATTGGCTCAACAGCTCATGTAGTGATGGACTCTTTGTTAGAAGGTTCTACCAATGCGTTTCTGACTCTAAGAGTAGGTAATATCACAAAGAAGTATTGTGGTAGTAATGCCATCACCAATCGTAAACTGATCCGCAAAGCAGCGCTAACCGAATCTGCCTCACAACTGACAAAAGTAGTCTCTGAAACGTCCTCTAGATTCATTGGAGGAATTGTCAACGCGACCAAAAAAGCAGGTGTCGAAACCGTAAAATCAGGATGGGAAGGTATCAAAAATACAAGCAGTAAAGTCGTCGATTCTGTAGCCGAAGCTGGAAAAAAAGTGAATCCGTTCAGTAAAAAAGAAAAGGAATTGAAAGCGCTAAAATAAGCTCGTTTATTCTTTCTTCAGCTTGTATAACCCATCAAAACTTGGCGTCCACGTTTGTCCATCAGAAGAGTCTTCAAACAATTGACGCACACTGCCATCTTCATTTTGAGTAAAAGTCAATCTTGATTTTAGGATTTGACCTTGAGCGTTTATGTAGTCACATTGGAATTGTAGCATTCCTTCAGATTTGGCTATTTCTACATAGTCAAGCACTCCTCCTCCGCTCGCTACCCAAGTCTGATGCCATTTATTATCAAATTTGTCATAGTAGTTGAGTGATTGGCCAGTGTATACTCCTGGTGTGGTATAATTCTCATTTATCGCGCATCCTCCATTCGCCATTGTGATAGAGTTTTCTCCCACTTTCCTTCCTCGCACAAAGACATCCCACTCTCCCAGCCAAAAATCAAAATGTCTTGAATTGGGATCAGAGAGGCATGGATAGGCATTCTCTTTTGCCTTTTCAATTATTGAAACAAATTTTTCCTCGGAACAGAATATTTTGAACGCCTCCTCTGAAGACAATAGGTGAAAATTGAAAAATCCGCTTTCAATCGCATCTTCAAGTGATGCGTACATATTCTCAGACTGACCGATGGCTGCAAATGATTTAGCAGTATTAAAGTGGACATATGAGGGATAAAAATTAGTTTTAAATGCGTTCTCAAAACTTTCAATAGCCTTTTGGTGTGCAGATAAATTTGCGTGTGACTTCCCCAACCTGAACCATGCCAAAGAGTCTTGCCTATTCTTCTTCAAATACTTACTGTATGATTTGGCTGCTCCGGCCCAGTCACTATTATTGAATAGTGAGTCAGCTAGAATCCGATCTTTCTGTGCGGAAAGTATGGATGGAATAGTGATTAATATGAATAAGAAATACTTCATTAAAATTCTATTTTTCCTGATCGTGTCTCTAGAAAATAAATCATAGAGAAAAATACTAATCTTAGCATACCTTCAGGATTAACCCAATGTAAGTGATCATAGATAAATGAAGGGTCAAATCCTATGTGATTTTGCGAACTTTAATGACTCCACATCTCTCTGTTTTTCTTGAATTGTGAAGGAGGAATTCCTACGAATTTCTTGAATGCAGAATTAAAAGTGGCCTTATTATTGAATCCGGCCAAATACGCGATCTGGATAATTTTGTAACGTTCACTTTCCGATTTAAGCAATTTTTTGGCCTCCTCAACTCTATACTTATTGACAAAATTGTGAAAATTACACCCTTCCAATTCATTGATTACTTGCGAAATATGATTGGATGAAATAGATAATTCTTCTGATAATTTGTGCAGCTTCAGGTCATTGTCTAGAAACCCTTTTTCAATTACCATATATTTTCTTATTGCTTTTAATATTGATTCTGCAGCATTTTGCGATAGCCCAGATCTATCATACTTCTTGGAAGTGCTGACTCGAAAAATATTTGCTGGATTATATCCGAGGTAGCCAATAGAGTATATAAAACTTGTGGAGAATAGTGAAATGAAATAATCATATTCAACCTCTAGCCAATTAGTCCAAACCAATATATAGTATGCCAGAAAACTCAATGCATAACCAAAAAACAAATATGCAATTATGGATTGCCTCTTGCTCATGTGCAATGCGAAACCAGCATAAATCAGCAAATGAGCACTCTGAATTCCATTTTGGATAGTAAAAATCCAAGATTGATCCGGTAATAGTTCCGGAACAGACAAGAAATAAAAAGGATACATAGTAACCGCAATGAAATGTTTCCAGTTCAAAAGTTGATGCCTTTGGTCGGACGTGATGTAGCCATATAAGCACGGCGCAATTAAATAGGTCATGCCTTGAAGCATTCCCAAAGACCGAGGAAGAATTCTGGCATAACCTGTCCAATAGCAGACGTAATAGCCGAGCATTAAACTAAAGGCAAGAATAGCCAAAGCCAGAAATCTATTAGCCTGGTGTTGCTTTCTCCAGATAAAAATAGAAAGCAATAACCCCTGAATGCTTGAAGTTAAAAATAGTATTGACCAAAAACTGAAAATAGGTTCCATTACAGAGAATGAAACAAGCCAAAACAGGCAAAACCCTGATGAGTAAAAGAATTTTTTTTGTTACTTCTTGAAAAACGAATCTACAAACTCCCCCTTATTGAAGACTTGTAGGTCTTCTACTTTCTCTCCAACACCGATATATCTCACCGGAATTTTGAATTGATCGGAGATCCCAATTACCACACCACCTTTGGCTGTGCCGTCTAGTTTTGTAATGGCGAGTGAAGTGACTTCAGTAGCCTTGGTAAATTCCTTTGCTTGAATGAACGCATTCTGGCCTGTACTTCCGTCCAATACTAACATGACATCATGAGGTGCCTCAGGAATAAATCGCTTAATCACATTCTTAATCTTCGTAAGCTCATTCATGAGATTTACCTTTGTATGCAGTCTTCCCGCAGTATCAATGATCACTACATCTGCTCCATTTTCAGCTCCATATTTGGCCGTTTCGAAAGCCACAGACGCTGGGTCAACATTCATTCCTTTTGACACTACTGGCACATCTATTCGCTTACCCCAAAGAATTAGCTGCTCAACAGCAGCAGCCCTAAAAGTATCTGCCGCTCCAAGCACAACATTTTTACCCAGTGCCTTGAATTGTGCAGCGAGTTTTCCAATAGTGGTCGTTTTACCCACTCCGTTCACACCAACTACCAATATCACATAAGGACCATCGACTTTTGGGATTTCAAAACTATCCAGATCAACCGTATTATTCTCTGACAACAAGCCGGCTATCTCTTCTCTAAGAATTTTATTGAGCTCTGAGGCATTGAGATATTTATCCTTGGCCACACGTGCTTCTATCCGGTTGATAATCTTAATTGTGGTATCTACTCCCACATCTGAGGTAACGAGAATCTCTTCTAACTCATCTAAGACTTCTTCGTCAACAGTTGCTTTTCCAACAACTGCTTTTCCAAGCTTATTGAAAAAGTTCTCCTTGGTTTTCTCCAATCCTTTATCAAGCGACTCCTTTTTGTCTTTTGAGAAAAATCCTTTCAAACCCATAATGCTATTAAGAAACGTTGTGAAACAAAAAAAGTCCCTGAGTGGAGGGACTTTAAAGTTAAATATTTTAGGAAGGTATTAGTTTTTCTTAGCTAATACAGTTTGAACATCAGCTTCTGGTACCATCTCTTCTTTAAAAGTATAGTTTCCAGATTCAGATTTGATCATTCTAATCACCTTCGCGAATTTTGCTCCGCCGGGTTGTTTCAGGGTTGCAACTACTTTCTTCGCCATGGTTATTTAATTTCTTTGTGAACAGTCATTTTTCTCATGATAGGATTGTATTTCTTAAGCTCAACGCGCTCAGGAGTGTTTTTCCTATTCTTGGTAGTGATGTAACGTGATGTACCAGCAAGACCACTAGTCTTATGCTCTGTACACTCAAGGATCACTTGAATTCTATTACCTTTTTTTGCCATTTTCTTGCCCGATTATTAAAAGGAGTGCAAATATAAAATAAATTATTAAAAACCCATCCCAATTCTAGAAACTAGGCGCTTTTTCTTGATAAATGCTCAAAAGTGTTCCCTGTCAATTGACTAATCTGGGACTTGCTTTATCCGAATCTTATTATTCAACAACCTGAAAATGAAGATATACTGATTGCTTTAGTGATTTTAGAGGTTCCTGCAGCTGAAAATCTACATCAAATTCAACAATATAATCACCAACAGGAAGAGGTGAATTATTAGCATTCCATGAATGCTCTAAATAATTATGTTTACCTGGCTTTAATAATTGCAAATTATAATAACAACCAAGACCCTCCTGATAAGGTCTTCCTTTAAACGTTCTCCTCGATTCACCTTCCTTCGATTCAAAATATGAGTAAGTTGAATATATATCCATATCTCGGATAAATACACAACTCCCCTCCCAACTCGGTGTATCCGAAGTTCGATTGTCTATTTCGAACGAATAAAAGATATCCTCACCATACTTGAAAGAATTGGTCTCGCTTGCATTTGCATCAGTTAACACAAATCCAAAATCAATTTCCACTAGATCTAGATTATCAAATTCATCCGAACTGCATGACGTAAGTAAGAATGAAGAAGAGAAAACAACGATTATCAACCTTTTCACCTAACGAAAATAACGCGTATTCATTTAAGAAAAATATCTCCAAAAGTGAAAAATTATCACTTACTACTAATTGACCTCAATCAGAGCTTGTACAGTTAATCAAGAATGCGTTATCTTAGAATTTATGCTTGCAAAGACTTACGGTAGCGCCGTTTATGGCGTGAATGCCTACACTATCACCATTGAAGTAAACGTCGGACAGGGAATCAAATTCTTTATGGTTGGACTGCCGGATTCTGCAGTAAAAGAAAGTGAACAGCGCGTCGAATCTGCTATCAAATTCATTGGATATAAAATGCCCCGCCAGAAAGTGGTGGTCAACTTGGCTCCCGCCGATATCAAGAAAGAAGGCTCCTCCTACGACTTGCCGATAGCCCTAGGAATTCTCCAAGCATCAGAGCAAGTCGAGTTTCCAGAGTTGGACAAATATGTGATCATGGGGGAGCTTTCCCTCGACGGAATACTCAGACCCATCAGGGGTTCATTACCAATTGCAATTGAAGCACGAAAGAAGGGGTTCAAAGGATTTATCTTACCAAAAGAGAATGCAACCGAAGCAGCCATAGTGGATGGATTGGATATCATTGGTGTTGAAACCATCAAAGAAGCCATCGAGCATTTAGATGGCTCCAATGTCATCAAGCCTCTGGATTACGACACCAGAGATGTGTTCTTTGATGATCTGGACAATATAGATGCTGACTTTGCGGATGTACAAGGTCAAGAAAATATCAAGCGAGCGATGGAAATCGCTGCAGCAGGCGGACATAACGTGATCATGATTGGTCCTCCTGGAGCTGGAAAAACCATGCTTGCAAAGCGTCTTTCGTCCATACTTCCTCCGCTTTCTCTTCATGAGGCCTTAGAAACCACCAAGATTCACTCCGTAGCTGGAAAGCTGGGAAACAATGGAAAGCTGATTGCCACAAGGCCCTTTAGAAGTCCCCACCATACGATTTCTGATGTTGCATTAGTTGGAGGAGGTGGAATCCCACAGCCAGGAGAGATTTCATTGGCTAATAATGGGGTACTGTTCCTTGATGAGTTGCCAGAGTTCAAAAGAGCAGTCCTGGAAGTGATGCGCCAACCACTTGAGGAACGTCAAGTGACCATCTCCAGAGCCAAAGTATCCATAGATTATCCTGCCAACTTCATGTTGATCGCCAGCATGAACCCTTGTCCGTGTGGATATTACAATCATCCAGAAAAAGAATGCGTCTGTGGACCTGGGGTGGTTCAGCGCTATCTGAATAAAGTGTCCGGTCCATTACTAGACCGAATAGATCTGCATGTAGAAGTCACTCCAGTATCCTTTGACCAGATGACAGCCAATCGGAAAGCAGAATCTAGCTTAGAAATCAGAGCACGCGTGATCAAAGCCAGAGAGATCCAAAAAGAGCGTTTTTCAGAAACACCCGAAGTGTTCAACAACGCCATGATGGGCTCCACTAAGACAAAAGAGGTTTGCCAAATCAATGCCGCAGGAAAAACTCTCTTGAAAACTGCGATGGACAGGCTTGGTCTCTCTGCCAGAGCCTATGACCGAATATTGAAAGTATCGAGAACAATAGCCGATTTAGCAGAAACCGAAGAAATCAGAATAGAACACATTGCAGAAGCCATTCAATATCGAAGTTTGGATCGAGAAGGTTGGGCAGGGTAATTATGCTTTATCCTCGACACTCGTTACTCCCTTAAAAAAATACCAGTAGGCTGCCAACATTAAGAAGTGCGCAATGTCATCGCGATTAAAATATGCTGGATGAATGTCAACCTCTCCTACTTTAACTGGGGCCATCAAAAAGAGAATCACCGCTCCAATTAGGAAGTTTTTGTATCCCTCAATACCCGATCTAAATCTTGAGATAGAAATGATGATGATGAATAAAAACTTCACTGCTATAGCGACCATCACCCATTTGAACTGAAAGTCTAGTGCAACCATCACAAACGAAGCAAATGCGGCACTTCTGACAACAGTCAAAAGCATCTTTTTCTTTTTCTCATCTTCTACGTCGCTGATCATCGCCATCTCTGCGCAAGCGGCAGCTATGATTCCCAAAGACCAGTTTGGAATTTTCCCCAACATCCCTGTGTAATTGAAAATCAGGTGCGAAAACCCTCCAAAAATGAAAGAAACTCCAGAAAGTAGAAAATAATATGACCAGTATTTCTTGAATGAACTGCCTTCACCTTTGAGCTGGATATAGAAATATCCACACTCTACAGCAAGTACCCAATTCATAAATGTGCTTAGTGGCTCCAATAATTGTAAGCCCAGAAATTCGAAAGCGACTTTTTCCAAAACGCTGTAAAAGTTGATTTAAGCTGCGAAACTAAATAAGTTCTTTTAAGATATTCTCGATTTGGGAAATGGATGCGACTATCAACTCTGATTAGGTGGCAAGACCAAAACAATAACGCAGCCTCTGACGAGGCTCGAGTTTGTGTAATTGTCTCATATACTCCATGTAGATTTGGTCATGCATAGGATTGCCGTGAGGGTATTTATTGTTTTTTTCGTCATTCTTGGAGTAATCTCCTTGGCAACTTTGCAATTAGTTGATAGGACTCCCTACACAGAAACCACGTATTATTCTATCATGATGAATCGATTGGATTCATTGCAAGAAAATTTTGAGTCAATCCAAAATGACGACCAACTTTCGGTAGGGTGGAGTGAAGTAAACATCACGCCAACTGAAAAAGCACCCCTTGCCGGCTATGGAGCTAGAGACCCAAAAGAATACATTTCAGTAAAAGATTCTATCTACATAAAAACAATTGTATTCCGGCAAGGAAAGGTCAAGACAGCCCTGGTAACAGCCGAGCTACTCCTGATTCATCCTGATGTAGATCAATATGTCTCAGAAAATCTACCTGCAGGGTGGAGAAGAGGAGAAGTCTATTTTACAGCAAGCCACACACACTCCAGCACGGGCGGGTGGGCTTCAGGTATTGTAGGTGAACTGTTTGCAGGCAGTTACAATGAAAAGCAAGTCCAACGAATTGGAAATCAAATAATCCATTCTATTGTAGCATCAGAAGAGAATTTGAGTCCAGGAAGTATAAGTTTCGGTGAACTTTTAATCGATGATCTTGTTAGAAATCGTCTGACGAAAAAACAGGGTATTATCGATCCTTGGTTCAAGATATTAGGTATCCGAAAAGACTCCCTTCAAGGATTTATCAATTTCTATAGTGCACACGCCACTACCTTGAACCATGAGAACATGGACGTTTCCGGAGATTATCCGGCCTTGTTGAATAAACAACTTCTGGTTGATTCATCCATAGATTTTTCAACTTTCGCGGCAGGTGCAGTTGGGAGTATGGCTCCAGCCAAATTGAGCGAGAATAATGAAAATAATCGTGTACTGATAGCTGACAAACTTTTCGAACAACATCAAATATTTAGGATTCTCGGAGGAGCCAAAAACCCGGAAAGTGTAAATCTTCAAAATCTCAGATTACAGATAGCGCTTCCAGAACCAACATTTAAGCTCAACAATCAAATTGCTATTCGACCGTGGATTTTCAAAAAAGCATTTGGTGATTACTCAACAGAGATTTCGGTACTGAAACTAGGGAGCACAATACTAATAGGTCTTCCAGTAGAATTGTCTGGGGAACTGGCCGTGCCTCTCTATGAATTCGCCAGATCGCTCAATCAAAACTTAATTATCACATCTTTCAATGGTGACTATGGGGGCTATGTGGTCAGAGATGATTGGTATGACCTCAATAAATATGAATCCAGAACCATGAGTTGGCAAGGCCCTTACGCAGGTGCTTATTTCTCGGAAGTGATACGTGATTTACTCAATACACTCAATGAAAATAACTAAACCCACCCTACTAATAGACGAGCAAAAAGCTCGTAAGAACATTGAATTAATGGTTAGCAAGGCTCGTGCTAATGGGTCAATACTTCGTCCACACTTCAAGACACATCAGTCTGCAGAAGTAGCGGAGTGGTTTAGGGAGGCGGGAATTGAGCGCGCGACAGTTTCCTCTGTAGATATGGCTATGTATTTTGCTAAAGCAGGATGGAAAAACCTAACAATCGCCTTCCCATACAATCCATTGGAAGCTGCAGCCATC
Organism: uncultured Marinoscillum sp.; assembly: GCA_964351885.1. Classification (GTDB taxonomy): domain Bacteria; phylum Bacteroidota; class Bacteroidia; order Cytophagales; family Cyclobacteriaceae; genus Marinoscillum. The sequence goes on along the minus strand of CAYGPP010000044.1, from coordinate 7,344 downwards.
GAAGAGTTGGCATCACAAATCGAACTGAATGTAACGATGGTTTCCCCCGATGCATTGGATCACCTTAATGCCCACGTGAATGCTTCGCTAGGATATTATATCAAAATAGATGTCGGAACACATCGGACAGGAATGGTTCCGGAAAATATAGAAGCGATCAAGTGTGCATCAAAAAGTAAGAATCCTTCGCATCATCTCAAAGGTCTCTTGGTACATGCAGGACACAGTTACCAGCCTTTGAATGTTGAAAATGCACAAAACATTTTTGTTCATTCCATGCATAGACTTGGTGAAGTAAAGGATCAACTACAGCTTCCAGAGTTGTCTATTTCATACGGTGATACACCTACCTGTTCATTGCTTAGTGAGTTTCCGGGAGTTGATGAGTTGAGACCTGGTAATTTTGTTTTTTACGATACCATTCAGGAATACTTTGGGTCGTGTAAGCTTGATCAAATTGCTGTTTGTTTGGCTTGTCCTGTGGTCGCTATCCATCCAGAGCGTAATGAAGTAGTGATTTACGGGGGTGCAGTTCATTTGTCAAAAGACTTCATCGCCAAGGGCTCAGACAAGGAGTTTGGAAAAGTAGTGGCACTCGATGATTTGGGATGGAATCCAGAACCGCTAGCGATATTGAGAAAGCTCTCTCAAGAGCATGGGATCATTTCTGGAAGCAGTGAATTCATTAACTCACTAAAAATCGGTGATTTGGTAGGAATTTTGCCTGTACACAGCTGCCTCACGGCAGACCTTCAACCTTACTACGTATCTTTGGATGGTCGCAAAATTGACAAGTTTAACAAAGCACTTATATGAAAATTGCGCTCATCGCTACTGCCCTTACATTTGGCCTCTTCTTGAATGTAAATGCTCAGTCATCCGGCAGCATCCCTAAAACAGACTCCCTTGAGTTGATGATTGGACAGATGATCCTTACAGGGGTAGGCGATTCTTATGATTTGGACAGGAAAGCCCCCGTTTTTCAATCGATCCGAGAGGGTAAAGTGGGGAGCATTATTCTTTTTGAAAAGAATGTGAGCCCTAAAAACACGACAGAAAAACTAAAAAAGCTGATTGATTTTGCCCAAGCGAACTCTCCAATCCCTTTGTTTGTGAGCATAGACGAAGAAGGAGGCCGAGTCAATAGACTAAAACCAAAATACGGTTATCCTCAAACGAAAACCGCTCAATATCTTGGAGAAACACTAAATCCAGATAGCACATTTCATTATGCGTTGAAAACGGCGGGAACACTTTATCAGCTAGGCATCAATATGAATTTTGCCCCTGATGTAGATGTTAATATCAATCGTAAAAACCCAGTTATTGGTGGATTAGGGAGGTCTTTCTCTGCTGATCCTGATTCGGTAGCTCTCCATTCCGCACAAGTTATTGTTGCACATGAGACATTCGGCGTAGCAACTGTCCTAAAGCATTTTCCTGGTCATGGAAGCTCTATGGCAGACTCTCATTTGGGTCTGGCAGATGTGTCTAGTACTTGGAGATTTCAAGAATTGATGCCGTATAAGCGACTACTTGATTCTGGAATTGTACGAGCAATCATGACTGCTCATATAGTCAATGAAGTACTAGACGAGCGTAAACTCCCTGCTACGCTTTCCGACAGAGTAATCTCAGAAGTGCTGAGAGGAGTGCTGGGTTTTAACGGGGTAGTGGTATCAGATGACATGCAAATGCGCGCTATCTCAGAAGAATATAGTCTTGAGGAATCTATCAAAATGGCAATCATCGCCGGAGTAGACATCTTGCTTTTTGCCAATAACGTCCCGCAACATGATCTGGTCACGGCTGATCAAATTCATGAGATTATTATGAGTCTCGTAAAAAAGGGGGATATTACTCAAGCTCGAATTGCTGAATCTTACGAACGAATCATACAACTGAAAAAAGATATGAAGCTAATTCAGTCTTAGTTCGGGCCAAACCAACTGATCAGAGATCACTTATGATTCAATACAACCCTAAATCATGGTTTTCATTACTCTTTGATACTTATAGCAGGTATGTAATGAAGTTACTTTTCCCTTTATTGCTATTCGTAGGAGTATTTACGCTACTCCTCTGCTTTCTCGTCATCGATGTTTTCAAATTTCATTACAATGGGACAATAGCATTTCACTCTATTTTGGGTGTTATTCTAGGCTTGTTCCTCGTATTGCGAACCAACACTGCTTACGATAGATGGTGGGAAGGGAGAAAGCTTTGGGGGCAGTTGGTCAACGACTCTCGCCAAATGGCTATCAAGATTGATGCATTTCTTCCTAAAAGTGCAAAAGAAGACCGGGAGTTTTTCAGAAGAATGATTCCTAACGAAGCATTTTCTATGAAAGAGCATTTACGCGACAGTATTCTGGTGGGTGAAATGGATATCATCAATGATGAAATCAAAGGAAGAATTATCAGCAGCAAACATCGCCCGAACATGGTAAATCGGTTGCTCTATGAAAGGGTAATGAAATGTAAAAAAGAGGGAAAAATCAGCCCCGAGGAGCTCTTTTTATTGGATAAAGAAATCAAGGGCTTTACAGATATAATTGGAGCTTGTGAGCGAATCAAGTCGACCCCAATTCCCTACTCTTATAGCATGTTCATTAAGAAATTTCTTTTTATCTACGCCATCACATTACCCGTAAGTTTTGTCTGGGATTTCGGATACTGGACTGTGGCAATAGTGATGTTGGCCTTCTACTTTCTAGTAAGTATTGAGTTGATCTCTGAAGAAATAGAAGACCCATTCGGAAAAGACATCAATGATTTACCTCTAGACGAGCTCGCCGTAAAAATCAAAATAAACGTTTCGGAGATTCTTCACCCCTAATCATCCTTCAAAGTATCGGCGGGGTTTATTAACGCTGTAGAGATTGTCTTGTGACTAATTGTAGCTATGGCAATGAGTAATGTTCCACCGAAAGCGATCGCAAAAAACCCAACGCCCATATCTATACGATATGCGAAAGTATCGAGCCACATACCCAGATAATAAATAGCAATAGGTGTGGTGATGATAAAAGCGACAGACATCAGAAGTAGCACTTCCTTCGAAAAAATGGAAAGAATGCTAAATGTCGAGGCGCCTAATACTTTCCGAACTCCGATTTCCTTAGTCTTATTCATAGCAATAAATGAAATCAAACCATAAAGTCCAAAACAACCAATGAGGATGGAGATAAGAGCAAATATCTTCAGCAATAAAGTGACATTTTGAACCTCTTTATAATTCTCGGCCAAGCTCTTATCATAAAATTCATACTTAGAAAAGTACTTCGGATAAACCCGTTCCCAAGATATTTGGAAGTGATCAGAAGCCTCCTTTAGTGCATTAAGAGATGTCGCTTTGATAGAAATACTATAAAACATTCTTGGTGCATAGAGCAGAACAACATAATCCAAGTCTTCTTCTAGTGAGTAAGTATGAAAATCTTTTATTACTCCAATTATCTTTTTATCTCCACCCCAACCAGTAGATAAAGTTTCACCAATCACTTCATCATACCGATCTTTGAAACCCATTAGATTGGCCACCTTTTGGTTAATCAAAATCTCGTTTCCATCATCTGCTTCTAATGGTCGTCCTGCAATTACTTCTAGACCAAACAGTCCTATAAAATCCTCATCTACTGCCTTAAAATTGGCGTGATAGGGGCTCTCAGATTCCAAAGGTGCATAGTTGAAATTACTCTTGGAGTTGGAATTGCCAGTAGGCTCGCTCAGGTTGAACGATACTGTTTCAATAGCAGGAGATGAAAGCATTTCTGTTTTGAAACGCATCATTTTTACTGAATCTCGCTCGGGTAGATAGCTCGTAATAATGGCTTGCGTATCAAAACCAAGTTCTTTGTTAAGGAAATAGTCAGTCTGAGTGGAAACGATAAGCGTTCCAACAATCAAGAACTGCGAAATAGCAAACTGAAGTGTAACCAAGCCCTTTCGCAACGAAAGTCCTCCTTGATTCTTACCATTAATGCGTTTCTTAAGGGCATCTACAGCGTTCATTCTAGATAAAAGAACGGATGGATAAAACCCTGACAAAAGCGTGACGACAATGAATATGCCAATTAAGAAGAGAAATGTTGAAGGCGAACCAAAGGCGTCTACAGAAAGCTGATAGCCAATAATATCGTTCAGCAGATTGAACATAATCTCTGAGATGGCCAAAGATATAATGAGCGCGAAAAAAGTAATCATTGCAATTTCCGAAAGAAATTGAATGACAAGTTGACTAGACATACCTCCTATGGCCTTTCGCACACCAATTTCTTTAGCCCTATTAGAAGCTTGTGCCGTAGCAAGATTCACAAAATTGATACTTGCAGTAAGTACTAGAAACAAGCCAATAATCCCCAGCGCAACAAGAAATTCCTTAGAAGTTGCTCCTTTGTAATTGCCATATTCGTCATCAAAATGAATCTCTGAAAAACGCTGAGCTGTATACCTGATTTTTTCTGATTCCCCATCCCCACGGTACTTCTCTACAAAGTCCAGCATCTTTAGGTCAAAAGCTGCTGCATTAAAGTTGTCAGCAGGAAGAATATAGGTGTTGGTAGATGAGCTGGTAGAGTTCCATTGCTCAGCATTATAGTATGGACTGATGTCCCCTTCCTGGCTCCCATATTCAAAAAGAAACTTAAAAGGCAAAGAGGTGGGCTCTATTGGATCTTCAACTACACCAGTCACCAGAAAATCCTTGACATTTCCATAATTGATAGTTCGTTGAATGGCTTCTGAAGCACGTTCCGAAGGCAAACCAAACAGTAACTGTGCAGCAGAGCGTGTAATAACTACTGTATTGGGTTGGTTTAAGGCTGTTTCAGGATTTCCAGTGATCCAATTCACAGTGAATATCTTGAAAAATGATGGCTCAGTAAACATTATTCCATCATCTATGAGGAATTTTTTTGACTCTCCACCGTCACTGATATTAAGCTGATCCCCACCAACATACTGAGTGCGTACAATCTCCAATATTTCAGGAAATTCTGTTTTCACAGCTGGCCCTAACGGATGGGGAGTTCCCATCCCTTTTTCATTTCTATCAGGGTAGATATTCTCATTAACTATGCGATATACCTTTGAGAAGTTCTCCTGATCTGAATTGAAACTCGTCTCGTAGTTGATCACCTTAAAAATCACGAGCGCACAGCCAATACCTAAAGCCAGTCCGAGGATATTGAGAATAGTATAGACCTTATTCCTTCTAAGATTTCGAAAGGCTGTAAGCAAATAGTTTCTGAGCATATCATTATGAGTATTCAACCAACCTTGTCAAGTTACATGCCAACCCCAAAATGTGTCCTATAGAGTGGGATTCTTTTTATAGCATGGGGAAAGTAGATAAAATCGAACACAGGAGTGTTCATTATCGAGCTAAATCGGAACGTCTACATGCTTTTCAGCATGATAGGATGATCGTACCAAAGGCCCAGATTCTACGTATTTCAATCCTCTTCTAAGCCCTTCTTCTCGGTATGCAACAAACTGATCAGGGTGGATAAACTCTGCAACTTCAATATGCATTTTGGTAGGCTGGAGGTATTGACCTAAAGTCAAAATATCAAGCCCATTCTTTACCAAGTCGTCGATGGCTTTGTGGACTTCATCTTTAGTCTCCCCAAGACCAAGCATGATTCCAGATTTTGTACGCATACCCGCTTCTTTGGTCAATTTTGTCTGTTCCAAACTACGAGCATACTTGGCTTGAGGCCTAACCCTTCTGTATAATCTTTCTACGGTTTCCATATTGTGAGAAACTACTTCTTGACCTGGCTCAATCATTCTATAAAGAGCATCCCAATTAGACTTTACGTCTGGTATCAACGTCTCAATCGTAGTTTGTGGACTAAACTCTTTGACCAACTTCACCGTCTGGTACCAAATCTCAGCTCCTTTGTCTTTCAGCTCGTCTCTATTCACAGAAGTAAGCACCGCATGCTTAACACCCATCGTACTGATTGCTTCTGCTACTCGCTTGGGCTCTGCTTCATCATACTCTGGTGGACGACCTGTAGCCACGGCGCAAAAAGTACAACTCCTAGTACACACATTACCCAAAATCATAAATGTTGCAGTACCTGCTCCCCAACATTCACCCATATTTGGGCAATTTCCGCTTTCGCAGATCGTATGCAGCTTATGCTGGTCTACGATTTTTCGCACGCTTGCATATTCCTTGCCTACAGGCAATTTCACTCGCAACCAGTTCGGTTTCTTAATTTTCTGAGCCTTGTCTATTGATACGGTAGGAAGTTCTATCATGGATTTATAATAAGGTGCAAAGAAAGCTGCGAAGGTCTAAAGTTCCAAACCCCTCAAACTACCTTCTTGTTCCCCAGTAAAGGTTAAAATATAGTGCTGTGAAAACCGCTGAATTATCTTGAGAAGGAATTAGAATAATTTCTTTTGGAAAGGCCTCTGCAGAAACGCCAACCTCAACTCCAGCTACATTGTGCTTGAAGGCTCCAAATTCAAAGGAAAGGCCAGCCTTGGCGTTTAAACCAAAAGTGATTTTAGATTCACCAAACCCTTGAAATATTTTTCCGGAGCCCTGCACTCCTCCCCAGCTATGTCTTCTAGGATCGAACTGCTCGTAAGTGCCATTGTACAAAATGTAGTAAGGAGCAACAATTCCAATAGTTGGTCCTCCGGCCAAAATAGCACTTATTTGAACCCCTTGCTTTTGTGCCTTGGAGAATAAGACTACTTCACGCCCATACCTTCCTCTGATGGAATAAAGAAAATTCTGTTTCCCCCAGACGAAAGGTGTACCTGAAACACTGGCAGGATACTTATATTCAAGCGGATGCTTGACGTTTATGATTTCAAACCCAAAGACGTTATAGATGTTGTCATGGTTTTGAAAGGCAAATTTCATCACAAACCCACCTATCAGTCCAGAATTTGTGTTTTTATTAACTCCCCATGTAATTTCTCTTGCAAACTCATCATCACTAGATTGGCTCAAACCAAGTCGCGATAATGAAAGAAGAAGAATTACAATCAGAAATTTTTGCATTGTGTATATGATTCGCTTATAAAACTAACACCTTTCCTGATCCAAAACCTTAGGCACGGGCCATCTTAGCCTTTTCAGAAACGGCTTTAAAAGAAATCCCAAAGTGGGACGTGTCAAATATGGCTTTTCCTCCAATTACGATAATCGCTTGAGGTGATTGATGATTAACTCCATATCGAGAAGCGATTTGATTCGAAATTTCTCTATGATTAATGAGGTCTAAATAATAAGGCTGAAGATCTCCAGACGAACTTGAATCCCACTTTGCCTCAAAGCGATTGAGCGTAGCGGCACTGATGGAGCATCTAATGCTA
>CAYGPP010000043.1:0-25874 GCA_964351885.1 uncultured Marinoscillum sp. | reverse complement strand
GGCAGGCATTCTAACCAACTGAACTACCACACCGTGCTTTCAATTGCGTTGCAAAACTAACCCTTAATATTTCAAATGCAATACTTCAATTACAATTATTTGAAGAATGAAATCTCCGCCTCATCAACATACTAAAATCCGATTTATAGCTACCTTTACTTCTTTAAAAATCGACCTATGCACTTAGAATTCGAAAAGCCAATTGTAGAACTAGAGAATAAACTTTCTGATATGAAGCAGCTCGCTCATCAGAGTGGGGTTGATGTATCAGCAGCAATAGTCAAATTGGAAGATAAAATATTGAAACTAAAGAAGGAGACCTTTCAAAATCTCACGAGATGGCAGAGGGTTCAGTTGTCAAGGCATCCAGAGAGGCCATATACTTTGGATTATATCTATGAAATTTCGGACGACTTTGTCGAATTGCATGGAGACAGAACTGTCAAAGACGATAAGGCAATGATTGGTGGATTTGCGACAATTGATGGAATGTCCGTAATGATCATCGGCCAACAAAAAGGAAGAAACACCAAGCAACGCCAGATGCGAAATTTCGGAATGGCTAATCCAGAAGGTTATCGCAAGGCTTTGAGACTGATGAAATTGGCAGAGAAATTCAATACGCCAATTATTACCTTAATTGATACCCCAGGTGCATACCCAGGTATTGAGGCAGAGGAAAGAGGACAAGGAGAAGCTATTGCCCGAAACCTCAAAGAAATGATGTCTTTGGAAGTCCCAATTGTTAGTGTGATTATCGGTGAAGGAGCTTCAGGCGGTGCACTTGGTATTGCCATCGCGGATAAAGTATTGATGATGGAAAATACTTGGTATTCTGTGATTTCCCCAGAGTCATGCTCTTCTATACTTTGGAGAAGCTGGGATTATAAGGAGCAAGCTGCTGAGGCGCTTAAGCTTACTGCTAAAGACATGCTTCAAAATAAGCTTATTGATGGGATTATTAGCGAACCACTGGGAGGTGCTCATACAGATATGAAATCTTCTAGTGCCGAATTGAAAACTCAATTATTGAAACACATCAAGGCGCTCAATAAGATTGGCACTGATAAACGCATTGATCAGAGAATAGATAAGTTCTCTAATATGGGAGTTGTTGCCTAATTCGAGTGAAGTGATGCCAAAAAAAGGCGATCAAAATTTTGACAATCAAAGGATTGGCCTTGTGTTGTCTGGAGGAGGAGCAAGGGGAGTTGCACATCTGGGCATTATTCAGGCTTTAGAAGAGCAGCATCTAAAGTTCGATATTGTGTCAGGATCTAGTGCAGGTGCTTTATTAGGCGCTCTTTATTGTCATGGTTACACACCAAAAGATATCAGTGGATTCATTAAGCATACCAGCTTCCTTACCATTTTTAGACCTAGTTTCAATCGAAGAAGTCTTCTTAATATTGAGAAGGCTTACGATGAGTTAAGTAAGTATTTTCCTATTGATAATTTTAGTTGCTTGAAGATTCCACTTCACGTAGCAACAACAGATATAGAAAAGGCCAAGAGTAAGGTCTATAAGGAAGGACAATTGATCAAGCCGATTTTGGCTTCCTGCGCCGTACCAGTTGTATTTGACCCTGTGATGATAGGAAAGAGAAGACTGGTAGATGGGGGTGTTACAGATAATCTCCCTTTTCAAACAATCAGAAAAAAGTGTGATAAAATCATTGCGTTGCATTGTAACCCAATTGATAGCTATTCTAAACTTACCAATTGGAGCGAACTAATGGAACGATCAATGATGATTGCGATTACGCAGTATGTCCATACCAAAAAGAAGCATTGTGATGTCTTTCTTGAGCCACCCGGGCTGAGCAAGTTCAAGGTCACGGATTTTAAGAAGGCAGATGAAATTTATGATTACGGCTATAAATATGGTTGTGAGGCTATTCAAGATGGAATTTTGGATAACTTAGAGTTGAATGAAACAGCGGTTTTATAAATTTTGGTTCGATTTTTTTGGTTGGAGATTAGTCGGAGCTAAGCCCGATCTCAATAAGTATATTGTGATCGTGGCTCCACACACAAGTAACTATGACTTCTTTGTTGGGTTAGCCGCAAGAAGTGTTAGTGGGCTTAAGAGTAACTTTTTGGCTAAAAAATCTCTCTTCGATATTCCAATTGTGGGATGGGCGATGCGTTCGTTTGGAGGTTTCCCTGTTGACCGCACTAAAAATACCAATCTTGTGGATCAAGTTGTGGATCTATATAATCAGCACGATGAATTCGCAATTACTATAACCCCAGAAGGAACTCGATCATACAACCCAAATTGGAAAACAGGATTTTATCGAATTGCTCTCAAGACCAATATTCCTATCGTGATGGTTTCTTTTGATTTTGAGAAAAAGATAGTGGAGTATCTGCAGCCATTTTATCCAACAGGGGATTTAGATGCAGATATGGAACATATCAAATCGTACTATCGTACGATTAAAGGAAAGTATCCTGAAAAGGGAGTTGACTAAGGAAACCTTTTAAGTCTACTCAGTCGGAATGAAGGTCAGAGATGGTAATTCTTGATATGAGTGACTTTTGTCTTGAACTGTGGAAGACAGCTGATTAGAATAAGTGCTTCCGAGTAAGAAAAGGTAAAAAAAAAGCGCCTCTTGGGCGCTTTTATTATTTCTTAGCTGTTGCTCGTTTGGTTCTTCGTTTAGGAGCAGCCTCCTCAACAATTACATCTTCAACATCGGCTAGAATTCTACCGCAATGCTCACATACGATGACTTTTTTCTTTTCTCGTATTTCAGCTTGCTTTTGTGGAGGAACTACATTGAAACAACCACCACATGCTCCTCTCTTTACAGGAACAACTGCCAGTCCATTTCGCATGTTTTTACGAACCTTATTGTAAGCAACCAAGAGACGATCCTCAACATGCTTTGCAGCTTTGTCTCTGTCTTTCAATAATTTTTGCTCTTCAGTTTCAGATTCAGCTGAAATTGTTTCCAATTCACTTTTCTTACTATCCAAATCCTTAGAACGCTCCGAAAGTGTTTCGCCTGATACTGCAATTTCTTCTTTCTTAGCTTCTATTCTGCCATAAGATTCCTTAATTCTTTTTTCTAGAATCTGAATTTCGAGCTGTTGCAACTCAACTTCTTTAGTGATTGCATCATACTCTCGATTATTACGGACATTCATCTGCTGCTCTTCATACTTCTTGATGAGCTTCTCAGCATCCTTAATAGCAGATTTATTCGATTCGATTTTCTCTTCTAGTTCTGCAAGTTCTTGATTTTGCTTTTCTACTCTGGTTTGATAACCAGCTATCTCATCCTCAAGATCCATTACCTCATCTGGCAATGCTCCTCTAACCTTCAACAATTCATCACGATTAGAATCGATGTTTTGTAGTTTTACTAGACTTTCGAGCTTTTTTGCTACGGTATTTTCCATGCAGTATTACAAGTATTTAATGGGATTTGTCTCAACTTCCGATAAACGGAGTGCAATATTAGCGAATTTTTTGCTTAAAATATCATAGAGTAAACCCTTTGTGAATTGCTCACTTTCGTAATGTCCTATATCTGCAATGATGATTTTTTCGTCAGCTTCGAAGAACTCGTGATACTTGAAATCCCCAGTTATGAAGACATCTGCCCTTCGCCTCATAGCAGCATCCAACAAAAAACTACCACTACCACCACAAATGGCTACTTTTGATATCATACTTTTTGTGATATTAGTATGGCGAACATACTTAGTATTCATATTTTTTTTGAGGGAAAGTAAAAATTCGTCAGTCTTAACAGGATTAGGTAAATCTCCTATCATACCCGCGCCGATATCTTGGTGTTCATTATTAATTGCACTCATAAAGTAGGCCACTTCTTCATACGGATGTGCTTTCTTCAATGTATGAATAATAGCCCCTTCAAGGTGAATAGGCAGAATAACCTCAAGTCGCGTTTCCGCTACTTCTTCCAGAATGTCTGCTTTTCCGATTGTCGGATTTGAATTCTGACTAGGTTTGAAACTACCTTTTCCATCTACTTGGAAGCTACAATTGTCATAATTTCCTATTGATCCGGCTCCTGATTCAAATAATGCATTGAGTACTTGTTGCTTTTGAGATTTGGGAACGAAAGTGACTAGTTTCAAAAGAGTAGTATTCTTAGGACTGAGAATACTTGTATTTACTAATCCAATCCGATCAGCAAACGCTTTGTTCACACCTTTGAGTATATTATCGAGATTTGTATGAATGGCATAAATACAGATATTGTGTTTGATCGCTTTTACAATACACCGGTCAATCCAGTGATGTTCATTTATCTTTTTGATTCCTTTGAATATGAGTGGGTGGTGCGCCACTATAAGATTGTACCCTTTTGAAATGGCTTCATCTATGACAGCTTCCGTCACATCGAGCGTGATCAAAGCACCATTAAGTGTGGACTGACTATTCCCTATAATCAAGCCGGAGTTATCATAAGACTCTTGGTACTTCAATGGAGCTACGGCTTCAAGGTGATCTGTGATATCTTTGACAATCATTAGAATTTAATTATGTATTGGTGGCAATATATTCTTTTTCCGTTTGCACTACTTTTTCACCTGGTCACTTGGTTGAGAAATAGTTTCTATAACACAAAAGTTAATAGGGCAGTCTCTTTTGATGCAAATGTAGTGTTGGTTGGCAATCTGTCAATCGGAGGGACTGGAAAAACACCTATGGTTGATTATCTAATCAAGTACTTCTATAATCGAAATATGAATGCTGGAACCCTTAGTAGGGGATACGGGAGAAAGACTTACGGTTTTCGACTGGCTGGAGATATAGAATCTGCGGATACTATTGGTGACGAACCCTATATGTATTATGAAAAATATAATAGAAGGATTCCAGTTGCGGTTGGGGGTGATAGGATTTTAGCCATCACAGAGTTTTTGTCACGAAAGCCAAGCTTGGATGTCATTTTGATGGACGATGGTTTTCAGCATAGGAGTATAAGACCCGATGTGTCTATCGTTTTGACAACATATGCCAATCCTTTTTTTGATGATCATATCCTGCCAGCAGGAAGACTAAGAGAGTCAAAACGAGGAGCAAACAGGGCGGACATAATTATCGTAACCAAATGTCCGGACTATATGAGTGAATCCGAGATGGTTAATTATCGGAATAGGATTTCAGAATATTCAAAAGCCAAGGTCTTTTTCATGAGTACGATGTATGACGAAATGGAATCAATATTCGACAATGGACTAACACTTACGAATAACATAGTTGCTATATCCGGGATGGCATACCCAGAGCCGTTTGAGTCGTACCTCAGAAAGAAGTACTCCGTGAAATTAGTACACAATTATCGTGATCACCATCGTTATTCACTTCGTGATGTTCAGGATATCATGCGAGAGCTCAAAACTGGAATGAGTTTGGTTTGTACAGAGAAAGATAAAGTGAAGTTGAAAGATTTTGAAGAACTGCGACAATTTCCGTGTTTTTATCAGCCTATCTCAATGGTTTTTTTAAAAGAGGCGGAATTATTCCAGTCGAGTCTTGAGTCGTATTTGAATTATAATGACATTGATGGGAATGATTAATAGTTTTGCAGCGTGAAAAAGGGCTGGTTCATTTACTTCATACTCTTATCCAATTTGGTTTTTGCCCAAATTATAGACGACTCTACCGAATTGGTGTACGGAGCTAAGACAACCCAGATTATCTACCAATCACATTTAAAGAATAATCAGCCTAAAGAGGTTCGACCTGACACTAGTTTGTATGAGTTAGAAAAGTTTACGATAATTGACATTGCCAATCGCAAGTTCCAAGATTTGGGGAACAATGGAACCGCGCTATTCCCGATTTTTCATACACTACCATCCCAGATAGGGCGTACAAGTGGGCTGAATGTTTACGATCCGATAATGAAGACTCAAGAGGAGTTAAAATATTATGATTCGAAATCTCCTCATATCAATTTATTGGTGGTTTTTGGAGGAGAAGGGCGATCAGTTGTAGATATGAGTTTTACGAGAAATATTAGTGAAAACTGGAATGTAGGGTTTGATATTCATAGGATTACTTCTGATAAGCAAATAGGAAAAAGCGGTCAACAAGATAGAAATGCTGTTACCTCTATTTTCGATGTTTATTCATACTATCAGCACAGCGAAATTCCTTATTCTACAATGTTTAGCATTACCAATAGTTCGTTTGATATAGAGGAGACAGGAGGGATCTATATTGAAGATCTTGCTACTGCCAATCAGGCAGAGTTCTTTGAGTATCAGGACTCGGACATACAATTGAATGAGGCAAGAGCTACCGACAAAAGGCTGAACATACATCTCTTCCATCAGTATAATTGGACCAAACCATTACAGTTTTATCATCAGCTTGATATCAAGACGCAAACGTTTGGTTATCAGGATTTTTCAGGTGGAGGGAATTCAAATTACGATGCGTACGAAGACTATTACGATAGGCTGCTTATAGACGCAGATAGTACTTATGATTTATTCGAATGGAGAGAGGTTTCTAATGAAATAGGAATAAAAGGAGACTTGGCTAATTTGTTTTATAGAGTTTATTTGAAGCGAAGAGATATTGATTTTGACAACCTCTATCAAGATCCTACTGATCGATTTAGTGAGACTTTTATAGGAGGATATACACGATTTGATTGGCAAGAAAAATTTGATGTGGTGGCAAAAGCCGAACTGCTTCAGAGCGGTGAATATCAGTTAAAGGGTAATCTTAATTCAGATTTGATTTTCGCTTCCTACACCTCTATGAGCTACAAGCCGTCCTTTCTGCAAGACAAGTATTTTGGTAATCACAATGAATGGAATAATAACTTTTCATCAGCTTTTACCAATGAGATAAAGGGAGGGATCAATGTCGATTTAGGATTCCTCAAAGTAAGGCCTCAAGCGCGCTTACTTACTAGAGATGGTTTCTTCTATTTTGATGAGCAAGCTCAGTCATCCCAAAGCAATGAGATCGCGGTGTTAACTTCCTTGGGGGGTGATTTTAACTTTAGAGTAACCACAAACCGTGATAATAGTGAGGCCTTTCATTTTGAAAACGAAGTGTATTTCACAACGATTTCAGGTGATGGCGCTGATAAAATGGTCGTTCCACAGTTCTTTTATAACGGCCGAATTTTTTGGAGAGGAGCGTGGTTTAAGGACACAATGGGTGTGGAGATAGGGGCAGACATTCATAGCAAGTCAGCATATTATGCGATGGGATTTGCCCCTGAAGTACAGCAGTTTCATCTTCAGGATGAATTTGAGATCGACGCATTCTATACGGTTGATGCCTTCATTAGTATGCGTGTGAACAATGTAAGAGCGTTTGTCAAACTGGTAAATATCAATCAACAAGATAATGGAGGCTATTTTGTCACTCCATATTACCCTGGTCAGGCTCGTACAATGGATTTTGGTGTTAGATGGTTATTCTTTGACTGATGGAAGAAAATAAAACTGTACTAGGCTTAATACTCCCTACAGATCCTCGTTGGGTCAATATAGCGGAGATGAATATTGAGGACATTTTGGTCGATCATGCATATTGTGAGCAAAAGGCGGCCTCTTCCTGTATATCCCTGATAGTAACATATCCAGAGAAATCTGAATTGGTAGATGCCTTAACTCCTGTAGTAGCCGAGGAATGGGCGCACTTCGAGCGAGTAATCGAACAACTAAAAAAGAGAGGATACGCTCTAGGTAAGAAGCGCAAGGACGAATACGTAATTGCTCTGAATGATATTGTAAAGAAAGGAGGCAGCAGAGAGCAACACCTCGTGGAAAAACTCTTAATTAATGCGCTCATCGAAGCGAGAAGTTGCGAGCGTTTCAAATTGCTATGGAAGAATATAGCAGATGAAGAATTGCAGAAGTTCTATTACGAACTAATGGTTTCTGAAGCAGGCCACTATCATAACTTCTTGGAGCTAGCCCAGACTTATATGTCTGAAGAGTATGTACGTGCTCGGTGGTCCGAAATTCTCAAATTGGAAGCCGAGATTATTAGTAACCTCGAAGTAAGAGGCGATAGGATGCATTGATCATTGATACCTCAATAGTTATCAGGTTTTCTGTTTTTTCTTTTTAGCGGCAGGGAACAGAATATTATTTAAGATCAATCTATAGCCAGGAGAGTTTGGGTGAAGATTGAGATCAGTAGGCTGCTCGCTAACGAAATGCTGGTAGTCTTCAGGATCATGGCCTCCGTAGAAAGTCCAAAAGCCTTTACCGCTTACGCCGTGAATATATCGTGCTTCCCCTGAAGCCTTAGTTTCTCCTAAAATAACTACTTCCGATTTGATTAGAGATTTCCTAAACGAGGTAGTTTGTCCCATAAATCCTTTTATGACATGCTCATGGTTTTGCGTAAGCATGGTCGGAATAGGATCCCATTTGGCTGAGAACTTGAATAATGAAAAGAAATCAGTCTCTTGTTTGAAACCTCTCTCTCTTGGCTGCATATCTATATTGGAATACTCGTACTTATAGGCATTCCTTTCAATAGTGAAATCTTTGAATGCGAAAGTCTTATTGAAATCAAGCTTGCTTTGAGCCGCAGGATCAGCCGCATCACCGTCATACATTGCTTCCACTATATCCAGACCTTCAGCCGCGAGTGCTATGTCATAAGTATCTGTTGCTGAGCACATGGCAAAAAGGAAACCTCCACCAGCCACAAATCCTCTAAGCTTATTGACCACCGCCAGTTTAAGGTGAGAAACTTTTGAATACCCGTGCTTTTTCGCGGATTCTTCATACTCCCGCTGCTGTTGCTGATACCAAGGATAATGCTTATAGTTGGCGTAAAACTTGCCATACTGACCAGTAAAATCTTCATGATGTAGATGGAGCCAGTCATATTTAGGGAGTTCATTGTATAGTATCTCATCATCGAAAATTACATCATAGGGTATTTCTGAATAGGTGAGCACAAGTGTTACTGCGTCATCCCATGGCATTTTGCTTTTGGGTGAATACACGGCGATCTTAGGAAATTTCTCCAATTTCATTACATCAGTATTTGACGCTGGACTAGAAATCTCCGTTAGTATAGAATTTGCCTCCGCGTCAGAAATAATCTGATAAGAGACATTTCTGATAACACACTCATTTTCAATGCTTTGAAAATGTTTTGACATAAAGCTGCCACCTCGATAGTTCAACAGCCAGTCCGTTGGTACTTCTTGTGTCAACATCCAGTAGGCGATCCCGTATGCTTTTAGATGATTCGTCTGAGTATCATCCATTGGAATCAGGAGATACGCCGCTTTCGAATGAAATGAGATGATGAGGATAAATGCAATGAGGATGTTTCGCATAGAAAATGAAAACTATTTTTGGATCAACGGTTAAAGAGAAGACGAAGTTCTCTTTAACTTTCCAGTCTGCTAAAGTTAACCTATGAATATTATAGAAAATGTAAAGGAAGGGATAAATTCGGTGAAGGCCAATAAGCTTAGAACCATTCTAACGGCTGCTATTATAGCCATAGGCATTACGTCCCTTGTAGGAATTCTCACGGCAATTGAAGGTATCCAATCTTCTATTAATGATAGTTTTTCGAATTTAGGAGCCAATACATTTGATATGGAGAGTATCCGCAGAAATCGTGGCTCGAGAGATGGCAAAGAAGCTAAGATTTTCCCTCCCTTGACATATGAAGATCTTATGCGTTTTAAAGACAAATTTACAGCTGGAGTGGTAAGTGTTAACGCATTTGTGTCGTTTTCTGCCGAGGTTAAACGTGGGTCGAAGAAGACAAATCCTAATTCGCGAATACAGGGCGGTGATGAGAATTATCTTCTAGTTGATGGTTATGATATAGAGCGTGGAAGGGCTTTTTCACAAACAGAAATTCAAAATGGTGGTATGGTTGTTATCATCGGTAGAGAGATCCGGGATGCTTTATTCACTAAGGAAGAGGACCCTATCAATAAGCAAATCAAATTTCAAGGTTCTAATTTCAAAGTAATTGGTCTTTTGGACACACAAGGAGGATCTGGAGGAAATGGAAGTGTTGATAGGATGTGCCTTGTACCTACATTGACTGCTCGTAGATTAGCAGCAGGTAGGCAGTTAGATTATGAAGCAACAATTGCTGTAAATGATCCATCAAATATGGACGGGGCTACAGGACTCGCCACTGGACTGATGCGTTCTATAAGGAGAGATCCTGTGAAACAAGAAAATTCATTTCAGATTACTGTCAATCAGTCTTTAGCTGAGCGACTTGGTGAGATAACGGGGTATTTGAAAATTGGAGGTTTTTCTATTGGATTCATAACACTTTTGGGAGCTTCAATAGGATTGATGAATATCATGCTTGTGTCTGTCACAGAGCGAACGAGAGAAATAGGTGTAAGAAAAGCACTGGGAGCTACTCCACTTAAGATTAGGCAACAATTCTTGATAGAAGCTGTTGTAATTTGCCAAATGGGAGGACTTGGAGGTATTGTCTTGGGTATTATTATTGGAAACCTGACTTCTAGTTTAATCAGTGACGGAGGATTCGTGATACCATGGCTCTGGATTGGCTTTGGAGTTACAGTGGGAATGGTTGTAGGATTGATTTCGGGTTACTTGCCTGCCCACAAAGCCTCTAAGTTGGACCCCATAGAATCTCTGAGATTTGAATAATATGACCTTATCAGAAAAACTCGCGAGGACTATTCGTGATGTAAACGACTTTCCCAAACCAGGAATTGTCTTCAAAGATATTACTACTGTTTTGGGTGATCCCAAATTGAGTAAGGAAGTGAGTGCAGCTTTTCTCCAACAATGGAAAGCTCAAGACATACAAGGGGTTGTAGGAATTGAGTCCAGAGGGTTTATCTATGGGATGCAGTTAGCTCAGCAATTGGATGTTCCTTTTATTCCAGTGAGGAAAGCTGGGAAATTGCCATTCGATACAATCAAGCACTCGTATGATCTGGAATATGGATCGGCCGAAATTGAAATCCATACTGATGGTGTAAAAGCGGGCCAGCGGATATTGATCCATGACGATCTACTTGCGACTGGAGGTACCGCCAGAGCAGCGGCAGACTTAATAGAGAAAATAGGAGGTGAGGTAGTCGGCTATTCGTTTTTGGTAGAATTGTCTTTTTTGAAAGGCAAATCAATCCTTGACGGTAAGCCCATTCACTCATTGGTGACTTTCTGATTATTCAATAATCAAGACTTCTTTTACGCGATCCAATGCATCGAAGCGAATACTTAGTCGTTTCAATTTTTCTGTAGTATCACAATCTGATTTCCTAAGGTCGTAATAAAAGAACTTTTGATTTCTATTATAGAGTTCATGCTCATCTGGCTGACCGAATAACGTTTTGATTTCCGCCTGTCCTTCAGTTAATAGTTTTTCCTTTTGATTTATTATTAATTCTTGCTGAAGATAGCGGGGTGCTTCGCATGAGTTTTCATTCCAACTGTCCTTATCAAAATCCACCAAGTCTGGGATTGAATAGCAAGAGGTAAGCAGAATTAGAAATAGTGGGAATATGATCTTGAAAGCCATAGCTTTTAAGTAGTTTTTGAAAATGTATAATAAAAAAGATAGATGCTCATCAAACCCAGAATACTAACAAGCGCAAAGGTGATTGGTTCTGGAAAAATGAAAGTTAAAACGAATCCAAGGATTAGAATCCTTAAGTATTCCAATCGAGAATATTTCTCGTTTCTATCTAGGATAATCCCAAATTGTCCGACAGACCATATGATCATTACGGTTAAAGCGATCTGGTGAGTTACTGACATTTCATCTCTCATAAAGAGGAAGAATGAACTAATACCAAGAACGACTACAAATTGGGCGAGTATGTATATGCTCAAACTCAAATGAGGAAGCATGTTGTATTTGTTACTTGTCGAATCCACTTCGGGAATTTGTAGAGACCCGCCTTGAGACCTTGGTTTCCAGCCTGGCTTATTAATTAAAACACCAATTTTATTGAGTACCCCAGGAGTCTGCTTGAATTGCCAGATCATATGTT
Organism: uncultured Marinoscillum sp.; assembly: GCA_964351885.1. Lineage (GTDB taxonomy): Bacteria > Bacteroidota > Bacteroidia > Cytophagales > Cyclobacteriaceae > Marinoscillum. Next base: position 13,881 of record CAYGPP010000043.1, on the reverse strand, counting down.
TATAATGCTCTAGATTAGCCCAAACTGGATTCCAAGTGTTTAGAGGTTTGGTGATTCCGTAAGTCGGTGTTTCTTCCTCCTTTTGGAATGTTCCGAACATTCTGTCCCAAATGATTAGCGAGCCAGCATGGTTCTTATCAATGTACTTCGGGTTCCTGCCGTGATGTACCCGGTGGTGAGATGGCGTATTAAAGATGTATTCAATGGGTTTTGGAAGCTTAGAAATGGTCTCTGTATGAATCCAAAACTGATAGACCGTGTTGAGCGCAGCTACTAATAGGAATGTTGTGGTTTCAAAGCCTAAAAACGCCAAGGGTAAATAAAACCAGAAAGTCCAGAGCACTTGAAAACTGCCTTGCCTTAATGCCACAGAAAAATTATAATCCTCGCTTTGATGATGTACCACGTGACCTCCCCAGAATAGGTTGACTTCATGACTCATTCTGTGTGCCCAGTAGTAACAAAAGTCAACACCTAATACCAAAAGAATGACCGTCCACCAGTTGTTTGGGACATCCACCGGAGCCCAATTTTCATATACGAATTGGTAAATAATCAAAGTAGTTACTCTTAAGAATCCATTGGTGACTTGCTGTGTGATTCCACAGGAGATGTTGGTGATAGCATCATTGAGTCGGTAGATTTTTCTCTGCGTAAAAAACTGTATAGAGAGCTCTATTACTATCAATAAGAAATAGATTGGAATTGAAAGGATAATGGGGTTAAAATCCATATAGCGAAGATAGAGACTCCTCTGCTTCCTTTATATGATTTCTACCTATTCTTCTAATTCAGAGATATGCTTTTTAAGATCAGTCAGATACTGCCCAAATGCTTTGCGGTTGAGCCATTTCGTAAGCCAATCTCCTGAAATAGTAAGGATGACCATAGTTACTATAAGTATCATCCAATCGTACGAGCCATCCAGTACAGCCGCAGTAGGATCTGCCAGCTGCATCCCTAATAAAAAGCCAGCTGATATAGAAATTGGATAGAGGATTAGGCTGATCATTTCTTCATAGCGAATTACACGCTTAATTCGATAGTAGTAATCGTTGAGTCCATGGAGTACATCCTGACTCATATCTACACCTTTTTTTAGGATATGATACTCCTTGTAAAGTGCAATTGAACCCAGTGTATATGCAATGCAGAGCACGCCCATTAACATCTGTGAAGCTGTAGGTAAGACGAAAGGAATTGCAATGAGTAAACCCATCGTAAGTATAGCTGTTATTGTCAGTTTTTGAAAAACATTGCCTTTGAGTTTTCCGATGATTCCCAGTGATTTTGACGTAAGCGCTTTTCGAATTTCGGATTCTTCGATAATAGAATCAGCATTGTCTTTTTGACCTAATTTTCCCCAGATATCTTTTAGTTCTTCCATTATGATTGAGGGTTTAGTTTTTTCTTGAGCGAGTCCTTTATTCGGTGGATTTTGACTCCTACATTATTGGTGCTCAGTCCAGTGATGCTTGCTATTTCTTGATTAGAATAGTCCTCTAAGTGCAGTGTGATGATCGTTTTATCTGCATCATTCAATCTTTTTATAGCGCTTAATAGCAGTTCTGATTGATCAGATTGCTCGATTTTGTTTTCCGCAATCGGGGCTTCACTATCTAATGTATCTGTATAGATTCTGTTGCTCCGCTTATAGGTGAATACCGTATTAAGTGCTACACGATACAGCCAAGTACTAAACCTGGAATCGCCCCGAAACTTATCTACGGACTTCCATGCCTGGAGTTGGATCTCTTGCTTTAGATCAAGCTTGTCCTCAGTATCATCCACATATAAGTATAGAATCTTGTGGATGATCCCAATGTGTTCTTTGATGGCTGCTATAAAATCCTTTTCTGTCAAGGTGAATCTGAATAGTGTGACCTACTTTTGCCTTCGTTAGTGCAATTCAAGGCCTAGACATTACATATCCACAAATTTAATATGCTCAGAGTAGTCAGTTTCTTAAAGTTCCTATCCATTCTTCTTTTTCTGATCATTCTAGTATTGGTCTACGCATATCTCCCAGTAATGGCAGATTTGACTGCAGACTCTTCTCAACTCCAAATTCGCAAAGAAGATTTTTTCTATTTTTCCGTTACGATTTTTGTTGTGATCAACATCGCTATGCTTGGTTTTCAAAAATTGATCGAGCCGAAAATTGCGAGTATGGACCTGAAAGCATGGTTGCGAGGACTGGCTTTTGTTATTAATATCTACCTGACCTTATTGACTGGATTTATAGGAGTGATCAATAATAGTGGTCATTTGAATGCCGCTGGCTTTAGCTATTTGAACTACTTCGGACCATTCTTAATTTTTTCATGGGTTATTGGATTGATTTATCTGATTTTAAAAGGACTTAAAACTGCTTGATTCACAATCTATTAAGGCTTTTTAATTCATTTATTCCCTAAAGGTTTGTTGAAATATTCATCCTTTTATAGTGTTGTTTTTTGTATAAATTCCGCTTTAGGAAAGCATTTCAGAGTACCCATTTTCTTATTTGATCAGTATTATGGCAGATGTACAATATACGGAAGACAGTATCAAGTCACTTGATTGGAAAGAGCATATCAGATTAAGACCTGGGATGTACATCGGAAAGCTTGGTGATGGATCGGCCAGTGACGATGGTATCTATGTCTTGGTGAAAGAGATCGTTGATAATTGTATAGATGAACATATGATGGGACATGGTAAAATCATCAACATCAAAGTCTCAGATAGACGAGTAGAAATCAGAGATTACGGTCGTGGGATTCCTCTTGGAAAAGTAGTGGATTGTGTAAGCAAGATCAATACAGGTGGTAAGTACGACTCGGGAGCTTTTCAGAAATCCGTAGGGCTCAATGGTGTAGGTACAAAGGCGGTTAACGCTTTGAGTTCCTATTTCAAGGTTCAATCTTTCCGAGATGGACAATCTAAGATAGCAGAGTTCCATCGTGGAGAAGTCACCAATGATGCTAAAATACAAGCATCTGATGATCGAAACGGTACATAGACCATATTCGAGCCTGATGAAACTGTTTTTAAAAACTATCATTTTATTCCTGACTATCAAGAAAATCTTCTTTGGAATTACGCATTTCTCAATGCCGGACTGACTATTAATTTCAACGGTAAAAAATACCATTCAGCCAATGGATTACTCGATCTACTTCTGAGGAAATCTGATGAAGAAGCCCTCCGATACCCAATTATTCATCTTAAGGGAATTGACATTGAAGTCGCTCTGACACATGCTAACCAATATGGAGAAGAGTATTACTCATTTGTGAATGGACAAAATACCACTCATGGTGGTACCCATCTCGCGGCCTTCAGAGAAGCTGTAGTAAAGACCATAAGAGACTTTTATGGGAAGAATTTTGAGGCTTCAGATGTAAGAGCATCAATAGTGGCTGCAGTTGCGGTGAGAGTTCAAGAACCTGTATTTGAGAGTCAAACTAAAACCAAGTTGGGTTCACAAAATGTTGGACCAGAGGGTCCGACCATGCGGACATTCATCAACGATTTTCTAAAAACTGAACTTGATAACTATTTGCACAGAAATCCTTCTATAGCAGAAGCACTACAGAAAAGGATTCTGCAGTCAGAGCGCGAGAGGAAGGAAATTGCAGGGATTAAAAAGCTTGCCAATGAGCGCGCTAAAAAGGCCAATCTCCATAATAAGAAACTGCGAGACTGTCGAATTCATTATGATGATAAGAAGGGAGATGAAGAGGTAAAAGAAAAGACCATGATTTTCATCACTGAAGGGGATAGCGCTAGTGGATCAATTACCAAAACGAGAAATGTACAAACACAAGCAGTATTTAGCTTGAGAGGTAAGCCATTTAATTGTTTTGGTCAAACAAAAAAAGTCGTTTATGAAAACGAAGAATTTAACTTACTTCAGCATGCACTCAATATTGAAGATGGGCTAGAAGGATTGAGATTCAGAAAAATAGTGATTGCGACTGATGCGGACGTGGATGGAATGCACATTCGGCTTCTTTTACTTACTTACTTCTTACAGTTCTTTCCAGAGCTTGTGAGAAATAACCATGTCTATATTCTAGAAACCCCGCTTTTCAGAGTAAGAAATAAAAAGGAAACGATCTATTGCTACACAGATGAGGAGCGTAGGTCGGCTATCCAAAAACTTGGTATAAAGCCAGAAATAACCCGATTTAAAGGATTGGGTGAGATTTCTCCAAATGAATTTGGAGCTTTCATTGGTGATGATATTCGATTAGAACCAGTGATTTTACAGAAGGATACCAAGATTAAAGATTTGCTTCGTTTTTACATGGGAAAAAACACTCCCGACCGTCAAGAGTTTATCATTGATAAGCTGCGCATTGAGAAAGACGTAGTAGAACAATCAAGCGAAGAGCCGATATTGGCAGATTAACCAACAAAACCTCAGAAGAAATGAAAATGAATAAGAGTTGGATGATGTTCATCCTAGGGTCTGTTTTTTTATTGAGTGCATGTGAAAATGATGAACCAGAAGCTGTTACCTCTAAGAAAACATTAATTGAAGCGACTAAGATCTTTACAAGACAAGGTGGAGACTTGAGGGGCCTAGTTGGTGCTTCTGGGCTGGATGTAAATACTGATGCCTTGCTTTATAATGTTACAGCATACAAAATGACGTATGAGACCAATTACAAAGGAAAAACGATCACTGCTTCGTCAATGTTGTTTCTACCAGATACCGAAAATATCATTTCAACCATAAGCTTTCAGCATGGTACGATGGCTTCAAATGCAGAAGCCCCGACTCAACTGCCGTTAGCGAATGGCCAGATTATTCTTGCCTCAGCAATGTCAAGTGCAGGCCATGTAGTGGTTTTTCCTGATTTTATTGGTTTCGGTGAGTCAGTGGATATCATGCATCCATATTATGTTGAGAATCTGAACGCTACGGATGTTATTGATGCCATCTATGCTTCTAGGCAGGCAGCTGAAGAAGCGGGTTTAAACATAGATAATGAACTTTATCTGGCTGGTTACTCTCAGGGAGGATATGTAACTATGGCAGCACATAAGTATATCGAAGAAGTAGGAATAGATTTTTATGAACTACAGGCTTCTTTCCCTTCATCTGGAGGTTATGACGTGAAATTATTTCAAGAGTATTTTTTCGATTTGGAGACCTATAACCAGCCATTTTTCTTGGCTTATGTTGTCAATTCATATAAGGAGAGTTTTGACTGGGATGAATCATTGAGCTTAATGTTTCAGGAGCCATTTGCTACAGAAATACCAAGCTATTTTGATGGATCAATGAATGGTGGGGAGATTAATGCCAAGCTAGACACCATGATTGCTAATTTGCTTCAACCTGATTTGTTGCAAAATGCTAATGATTCGAAGTATGACTTCATTATGACAGCTTTCGAGGAAAACAGCCTTACTGACTGGGTGCCTCAGACCAGGATGTTTATGTATCATGGTAATGCCGATATTACTGTACCCTTCTCAAATTCAGTAGCTGTATATGATGAATTTATGAGTAATGGAGCCTCATCTTCAGTAGTTACATTCACTAGTCTAGAAGGCGGGACACATTTTACAGGATTCTTTCCTTATATCGAAAATCTAGTAGCGGAAATTCAAAAAATGGAAGAGTAATTTATGCGCCACTTTCTTTATTTAGTTTGTTTTATAGTTTCCTTGACAGTATTCTCTCAATATAATAGAGATAATCCACTTGCTCACACTTATTCCATAGTAGCCATGGATTCTGCCACTGGAGAAATCGGTGTAGCGGTACAGTCCCATTGGTTTTCCGTTGGCACAGTGGTAGCTTGGGCAGAGTCTGGTGTGGGTGCTGTAGCTACCCAATCTTTCTCTAATCCGGCATTTGGGCCACAGGGGTTAGCCTTGTTAAAAACCGGATTGAATGCTATGCAAACACTTAACGCTTTGATTGCTAGTGATGAGGGGGAAGCATTTAGACAAGTAGGAGTAATAGACGCGAGTGGATTTGCTGCTTCGCACACTGGATCAAAGAATATTCCTTTTGCCGGAAGTATAGTGGGTGATAACTACGCCATTCAGGCAAATTTGATGGCGAGTGATAAGGTTTGGCCTGCTATGGCGAGTGCTTTTGAAAACGCGCAAGGTCCACTTGCTGAGCGTCTAATTCAAGCGTTGGAAGCAGGAGAGAAAGCAGGAGGTGATATTCGCGGTAAGCAGTCCGCGGCAGTATTGGTAGTGTCTGGTGAGCCTACAGGCAAAGTTTGGATTGATAGAAAAGTAGATCTCAGAGTAGATGATCACGCTTCCCCTTTGGTTGAGATCCGAAGACTTTGGAAAGTGCATCAGGCCTATGAATATATGAATCAAGGAGATCAAGCTTTAGAAGCAGGTGATTTTGAACTAGCTTCTAATTTGTATGAAAAAGCAGAGTTAATGTTTCCAGAGAACTTGGAGATGAAATATTGGCGTGCTATCAATCTGGCAAATTCCGGTAAAGTGGAAGAAGCAATTCAGATATTTAAGGGAGTATTTCGAGAAGATGGCAATTGGAAAACACTAACTCCAAGATTAATAGATAATGGTGTGCTGATGGTTTCAGAAGATGACCTTGAGCGCATAATGAAACAATAGGAAGGCCTAATTTTTTTTTTGAGATTCAATGAGTGAAGAGAGCAAAAGATCGGATGATGAATTGCAGGAAGTAATTCCTGTTTCTGGGATGTACGAAAACTGGTTTCTGGATTACGCTTCTTATGTAATCATGGAACGAGCAGTTCCGGCAATTGAAGATGGGATGAAACCAGTACAACGGAGGATTCTTCATGCGCTAAAGGAGATGGATGATGGTCGTTTCAATAAAGTAGCAAACGTAATTGGAAGCACCATGCAATATCATCCCCATGGTGATGCTTCGATTGCTGATGCCATTGTGAATATTGGGCAGAAAGAGCTTCTCTTAGACACTCAAGGCAACTGGGGAGATGTTCGTACAGGGGATAGTTCTGCAGCTCCGAGATATATAGAAACCAGACTGTCCAAGTTCGCACTAGATGTTATCTATAACAATCAGACGACTGGATGGCAACTTTCATACGATGGCCGGAAGAAGGAACCGATCACCTTTCCAGTAAAGTTTCCTTTATTACTTGCCCAAGGTGTGGAGGGGATTGCTGTTGGTTTATCGACCAAAATTCTCCCTCACAATTTTATCGAATTAATTGAAGGAGCGATCAATATTCTGAAAGGAAAAAAAGTAACGCTATATCCAGATTTCCTCACAGGAGGAAAGATCGATGTATCAGATTACAATGACGGTAAGCGAGGCGGAAAAGTACGTGTAAGAGCTGTGATAGAAGAACTGGATAGCAAGACACTCATTGTCAAAGAGATTCCTTATGGCACCACAACTACCAGTTTGATTGACTCTATTATCAAAGCGAATGACAAGGGTAAAATCAAGATCAAGAAAGTTGTTGATAATACAGCTAAGGACATAGAAGTACAAATCCAACTGCCTCCAAACACTTCACCTGATATTACGATTGATGCCCTTTATGCATTCACGGATTGCGAAGTGTCGATCTCTCCGAATGCCTGTGTTATCTATGACGAAAAACCTCAATTTTTAAGAGTTGATGAAATCCTCAGACACTCCGTAGAACAGACAAAAGAGCTACTCAAGCAAGAGCTGGAAATTCGCAAGGGTGAATTAATGGAGAAGATGCTATTCTCATCACTGGAGAAGATATTCATTGAAAATAGGATTTATCGGGATATAGAAGAGTGCGAAACCTGGGAAGCCGTCATTCAGACTATTGACAAAGGTTTAGAGCCATTCAAACCTCAGTTCTACAGGGTCATAACGGACGAGGATATTGTCAAGTTGACAGAGATCAAAATCAAGCGAATTTCGAGATTCGATGCTTTCAAGGCTGATGAGTTAATGAAGCGCTTATCTGATGAACTGGCTGAAGTAGAGCATAACCTTGCCAATATCACTGAGTTTGCAATTGACTACTATAAGCGATTGTTAACAAAGTATGGCAAGGACAAAGAGCGTAAAACTGAAATCACTAATTTCGATACGATCTCAGCTACTGTAGTAGCTGCTAATAATGCCAAACTCTATGTAAACCGCGAGGATGGATTCATTGGATATGGTCTGAAGAAGGATGAATTCGTAAGCGAGTGCTCAGATATTGATGACATCATCGTGATCAGAAAAGATGGAGTATGTCAAGTCGTGAGGATTCAGGATAAAGTGTTTGTGGGTAAGAATGTACTTCATGTGGGTGTGTTCAATAAAGCCGATGAAAGAATGGTTTATAACCTGGTCTACACTGATGGGAAGTCTGGTAGAACGATGGTAAAGCGATTTCAGGTATTGTCCATCACCAGAGATCGTGAATATGAGCTAACCAAAGGAGGTAAGGGTAAGGTGCAATACTTCTCGGCTAACCCAAATGGGGAAGCAGAAATCATTACCGTTTATTTGACTGCATCATCGTCGGCTAGGAAAAAAGTTTTTGACTTTGACTTTGCAAATGTAGAGATCAAAGGAAGAGGGGCTGGAGGTAATATCCTTACTAAATATGCGGTAAGAAAAGTGCAGTTCAAATCCGCTGGTGTCTCCACGCTTGGTGGTTTGGATATTTGGTATGACGAAACGGTTGGTAGGCTTAACACAGATGATCGTGGAAGCTATCTTGGTAATTTTAAAGCAGAAGATAACATCATTGTATTTTATAAAGACGGTAGTTATGAACTAACCAGTTTTGAGTTGACGAATCGCTATGAGACGAATCAGATCATCTCTATTTCAATTTTCAAAAAGGAAACACCGATAAATGCGCTTCATTATGATGCTTCCAATAAGCTCTTTTATGTCAAAAGATTCTTACTGGAAACCACTAAACAAGACAAGCGATACCCGTTCATCAGTGAAGAGAAAGGGTCTAAACTTGTATTTGCAAATAATAGTGATAATTCTAAGCTTCTGGTTACTTACAAGGATGGTCGTAAACATGAGACACAAGAGTTAGATCTATCAGCCGTGATTGATGTGAAAGGATGGAAAGCGATGGGAAATAAATCTCCAATACAAAATATTTTGAGTGCGGAGTTAATCCCTGAGCCAACGATGGAATCGGAAGAAGATCCTTCTGATGCTATGAGCGCTGAGCATGAAGAGATTTCTATGGAGCAAGAAAATTCTCCGAGTGAATTAGAAAATGAGGAAAGCAAACCGGGGAATTCCTTGAAAGTAGACTTAAAGTCCCTTAAAGATTCAATCAAAAATGAAGTGGAGGAAGAAGACAGTCAATTGGGTCTGTTTTCGTCTTTGTCTGATGATTAAGGTGCCGATCTAATGCTAAAAAGATTGCTCAAGATTTTAAAATGGTTTATTCTTCTCATTTCACTCTTAGGAGGTTTAATACTCTGTCTCAATTTTTGGATCATCGCTACTACTAGTGATCAGATTTATCATAGAATAGAAGACATTCCACCCAAGAAAGTCGCATTACTCCTCGGCACTAGTAAGAGCACGATCCATGGGGGAGTCAATAAGTATTTTAAGGAAAGAATAGCAGCAGCAGCTACACTTTATCATCAAGGGATTTTGCAACATATCATTGTTAGCGGAGATAACGAGACGGTCTATTATAATGAGCCACAAGATATGTATAAAGCTTTGGTGTCGCTTGGTGTGGATAAGGCTGATATCACCTTGGACTATGCTGGCTTCAGGACTTTAGATTCAGTGGTGCGCTCAAAGTTGGTTTTTGGTCAAAATGAATTGATCATCATTACTCAAGACTTTCACTGTTACCGAGCACTATTTATAGCGGACTTTCATGGGATAGATGCTGTAGCATACTCTGCCGACGGTAAAGATGCACTTCCCGTCAATCTTGCCTTCAGAGAGGTTTTAGCTAGAACATATGCGGTAATTGATCTCTATGTCTTGCACAAAGCACCCAAATACCTGGGAGAGAAAGAAGAAATTAAAGTGCCTTGAATTTTTCTTTCAAGGCTTTTGTAGTTGCCAAACATTCAGCCATAATATCATCTATCTGTTCCAGATTTGCGCTTTTAGGATTATGGTTCATCTCTTTACAGAGCTCAAGACAATCGAGCTTGAGCATTTCCAATGTCGGCTTTAGTTGGTGAGCTAATGCCTTTAGCTCATCCATCTTATTGTCGCCCAATGCTTGACGCATCGAACCCACAATTTTAGTGGTATTAGACTCAAAAGTTTTGATGAACTGATCGATAAACGATAGATCTCCTGCACTTATCGAATTGAGGTATGAAAAATCCATGTTACATTATAACTGAAATCAATTTAAAATTAACTTACGCGTTTGCAAATAGTAGTCAATGCGTAGAATAATTCTGATTACATCAATGCTAGCTGTGGCATTGGTGGTTTTCTTCTTTGAGGCAAGTGCCCCTAATCCAATGTATTTGGGTGAAGAATTGGGTGAAGAAACATTTGAAGTAAAGGAGTATAGTCCCGGGGATACCCTAAGTGTAATCTCCTATAATATTGGTTATCTATCTGGGATGACCAATAATCGTCCGCTCGAAAGACCCAAAGAATTAGTTGAGAACAATCAACAAAGAATGCTTGGACTTTTCCATGCTAAGAATCCTGATTTTATTGGAATTCAGGAGATTGACTTTGGAGCGAAAAGATCTTATGAAGTCAATCAAGGGAGTTTGATAAGAAAATCATCTCGTTTTTCTGATTTCTACTTTTCCACCAATTGGAATAAGCGGTATGTTCCTTTTCCGTTCTGGCCAATATCTGCTCATTTCGGGAAAATAATTTCTGGACAGGCGATCTTCAGCAGGTTTTCCCTTAGCAATACGGAAACTATCAAACTAGATAATCCGATCAAGAGAAATTTCTTATACAAAGCTTTTTATCTCGATCGATTAATTCAGATTGCTGATGCGAAAATTGGTGATGTAACCATTAAAATTATTAATCTCCACTTGGAAGCTTTTGACAAAGAGGCAAGAGTTAAGTCAGCCTCTGTCGTGAGAGATCTTTTTCAAAAGTATAGTGCTGTAATGCCTGTTTTGCTTATTGGAGACTTTAATAGCAAGCCTGATTATGTGGAAGATGATGCAATGAGTGTGATTTTATCTTCACAGTTTGCTCAATCTGCTATTTCACAGACTATGTACGAAAGGAGCCCAGAGAGCTATTTTACCTTTGACTCTCGCGACCCTCACCAAATGATTGATTTTATAATTTATAATGAGAATTTTATTAAGTCCATAAATGGCGAGGTGCTTCGTGAGGCTGGAGAAATTTCTGATCATTTGCCTGTACTCATGGAGTTTGTTCTTAAGGCTGAAATTGATAACGATTAATTATTCAGAACCCTGAATATTTACTATTTTCGAAGGACTTTCAAAACCAGTAGACAATGATCAAAGAATTCGAGAAATTAAGAGAAGACGAGATAGGAATTTTGGTGGATGCACCAGTTTATGTGGCCATATTGATTGCGGGAGCAGATGGTGAGATCGATAAGTCTGAGAGAAAAGAGGCAATAGATATAGCTCACCTTAAACAGAGTAGGGCACGAGAGGTACTTGTAGAGTATTATAAGTTGGTAGGTGAGAATTTTGAGTCTAAGTTCAATAAGCATATTGAAGATTTGCCTGATGATGCAGACGAGAGAGCTAAGGCTATTATTACAGAACTGCGAAAGCTCAATTTTATCTTTCCGAAGATTGACAAGAACTTTACGATTTCACTTTATGCTTCTCTAAAAGAGCTAGCAAAGAAGATCGCTGAGGCATCAGGAGGTGTACTTGGTTATCTATCTGTAAGCTACGAAGAGTCCAAGCTCGTTGAGCTGCAAATGATTAAAGATCCTTCCAAGTAAAGAGTTATACAAAATAGCATAACTTAAGAGCTGCCTTGTGCAGCTTTTTTTTATCCAATCAATTGATTTGTTCCAATCCAATTTAATAGCACCACTTAGAATCGTCTTCCTCATGTGGTTGACATATACTATAGGCCTCTATGTTTCATATGATTTGGGAGTGTTGGGTATTTTACCTAGATCAATTTATGGATTAATTGGCATCATTGCGGCACCTTTGATTCATGGTAATCTGAGTCATCTAATTTCCAATTCCGTTCCGTTGCTTTTCTTGGGAGGTACGCTTTTTTATTTCTACACCCAGTTCGCGTATCGCGTTTTTTTTGAAGGGTATTTTTTTACGAATGTTTTGGTATGGATGTTCGCTCGACCTCATTACCATATTGGGGCTAGTGGTTTGGTATACGCATTAGCTAGTTTTCTTATTTTCTACGGGATTCTCAAGAGAGATACTTTATCAATTGTGATTTCGGCTCTGGTAGTTCTAGCTTATGGAAGCCTGGTTTATGGCTTACTGCCAATAAGCAATTGGATCAGTTGGGAATCACATTTGCTTGGTGCGATAGTGGGCTTAGCTTCCGCTATTAGATTTAGTAAAGGGGATTCAAAAAACTAATATAATTAGATATATACTTTTTATGTGAGTATCTTCCTATGATGAAAGGAAAGGGAGCTCAGTTCAATCCTCAAAATCCATTTTCAAGCCTTAAAGTGGGAGTCATTCACGACGAAGGTGTGGACGAATATACACATGAAGAGAAGCCACCTCTGAAGATATATTATGAAACACCCAAGACTATTTTGAGTAAAAACAGTAGCTCAGATATTCCCTTTACTTATTCTGTTAATCCATACCAAGGATGTGAGCATGGATGTATTTATTGCTACGCACGTAATTCACATACGTATTGGGGATTTAGCTCAGGTCTCGATTTTGAGAGCAAGATCGTTGTAAAAAGGGATGCGGTGACGAAATTCGAACGTGAGTTATCTAAACCGTCATGGAAACCTCAACCTATAATGTTTTCTGGAAATACGGACTGCTATCAACCAATTGAGAAAGACTATAAACTTACAAGAGGGCTAATCTCGGTAGCGTTAAAGTACCGAAACCCTATCAGTATAATCACTAAAAATGCCTTAATTGAAAGAGATATCGATTTGCTATCTGAGTTAGCAAAATTGAATTTAGTTTATGTCTACTTCTCCATCACTACTCTCGATGAGCGTCTAAGACGGACTCTTGAGCCTCGCACTTCTTCTGCTCATAAGAAGCTCGAAGCAATGCGCAAATTGAATGCTGCCGGAGTAAAGTGCGGAGTAATGAATGCTCCGATCATTCCTGGGTTAAATCATCATGAGATTCCAGAAATTTTAAAACTAAGTTCAGAAGCAGGAGCAATATCTGCAAGCTATACTGTGGTGCGGCTCAATGGTCAACTGGGTGAATTGTTTGAAGATTGGCTAGGTAGATTTTATCCAGATAGAGCAGCTAAAGTGTTAGCACAAATCGAGGAACTTCACGGTGGTAATATCAATGATAGTCAATGGGGTAGACGGATGAGTGGAGAAGGTAATTATGCTAAGATTATAGATCAGCTATTTAAGAAATCGCGAAAACAGTATTTTGGAGATATAAGAATGCCTCCACTCACCACGAAACTGTTTAGAAAAGGAGGAAATTATACGTTATTTAGTGATTGAATATTTAATATCTCAACCAATAAGTCTGTCTAGAATCCTTTTTTTGATCTGATTTCCTTTTGGGCCAGCTTGACTATCAAAAAGTTGATAACCTGATGCACCATTTGGATCTACCCACAATCCTTCGGCTTTTGGTTTTTTCACAAACTCTTCCTCAAAATTAATCGCATAGACGTCACTCATCAATTCGTGTAGATCTTCCCAACTAATTGCTGATTTGTTGATTTCCGCAGTTTGATGCTCGAATGACGCTTTTACTTCATAAAAGGTGGAAGTGCCGCCTTCCGAGTGAATG
>CAYGPP010000042.1:0-26143 GCA_964351885.1 uncultured Marinoscillum sp. | reverse complement strand
TGTGATTTTGGAGATGGCAATTGGTCGACTGAAGAATATCGGGTTCATGGTTATGAGGATGGTGGTGAATATGTTGCTTCCTTAACCATTACATATGAAGGAGGTACAAATACCACCAACTCAACGGTTGTCATAACGCCACTTTATAGCCCTTCGTATTCCCTAACTGATGGAGGTGATTTCGAAACAAGTTCGGTTGACTTTTATGCCATAAACTTATCGGGAACAGGATGGGAACGGGGCAATTCGACTGTAGCAGGTAAGGAAGGAACTGCTTCGGGTGATTTTGCCTGGGTGACTGGTGTTTCCGAAGCGCAATACGTCGATCAATCCGAAGGCTTTTTATATACCCCTCGTTTTGACTTTAGTAAAATTGGTAATTACGAGATTTCGTTCATGGCCAATTATAATACAGAGGAAGAGTGGGATGGCTTTATCATGGAGTACACTACAGATAATGCCGTAACATGGTCTCAGCTAGAGCCTGAAGTAGTATTAAATGGAGAATGGTATGATGGCATTGCCGTAGATAACGCTGAGCAAGGTTGGCCAGCTATTCCGCTATTTTCAGGCACAACAAATGGTGAATTCGTTATGAAGCGAAGAGACCTTTCAAGCTTGTCTGGGACAACTTCAGTCGGTTTTAGATTTCACTGGAAAAGTGATTTTGCTTTTACTGTAGTAGGGATAGCTCTTGATAATTTCGAATTGAAAGGTCCATCTGGTTCTGCTTCAGTAGATTTTTCTGTTGATGCCAGCTCATTTTGTACTGGTACCACTGTAACTTTTGAAAGTATTTTATCTGGAGAAATTGAAACCTTAACCTGGGATTTTGGCTCAAATTCTGACCCACAAACGGCATCTGGTATTGGACCACACGCTGTAACATATACTTCAGAAGAATTAGTGACAAACACAGTCAAGTTAACTGCAGGTAGTTCCACAAATGAGGACGTCTCTGAAGAAAAAACTGAGTTTATCACAATTGTTCCTGAGTTCGTGCCAACTATCTCAGGAGATTTAGAAGCTATTCCAGTTGTGATGGAGGCTAGCGAAGGTGACAGCTATCAATGGTTTTTAAATGGAGGATTAATTACTGATGCGACCTCCAAAACGCTTGAAGTAACTACGAAGGGTGCCTATTCGGTGGAAGTAGCTATTTCTGGCTGTGCATACATTTCAGATGAAGCAATAGTTAGCATTGTCTTAACTGCGAACTACCTAGACAAGAGTGTTTCGGTTTATCCAAATCCTTCTGACGGACATTTTATGTTAAGCTTTGATCAGCCAGAAGCTCATGAATATGAGATCTCTATTTTCACTATGACTGGGCAGCAAGTGTTTGCTGAGAAATACGCTCAAAGTCAAAATGTATGGAATAAGAAGATTGATCTAAGCAATCTTATGCCCGGAACATACTTCGTGAGAGTATCTGATGAAAATAATGTAACTACGCTTAAAAAGCTGTTGATAAAATAGTCTGAAACACAAATGTTGATTTGACTCGATGTGCTAGTTCGAGTTTAGAATCAAAAAAGGCAAGGCTCTTAAAAAGGAGCCTTGCCTTTTTAATACTATCAGAACCATAAAATCAATTCCACTTATCTCTCAAATCATCAATAATCATCTCAGCATGAACACGAGAGTTTTCAATAAACCAAGCATTGGTTTTGAGACCACCACAGATAACTCCTGCGAGATAGACACCTTTCACATTGGTTTCCATTGTGTTATCTTCGTATTCTGGAGTCATGAAGTCATCTAATCCAATGGTGACACCAACACTCTTTAAAAAAGTAAAATCAGGCTGATACCCTGTCATTGCAAGGACAAAGTCATTCTCCATCGTAATTTCTCCATCCGGAGCATTTACCGTTATTTGATGTTCCTCAATTTTAGTGATTTGGGATTGGAAGTAGGCTTTGATCGACCCCTCCTTTATCCGATTATCTATATCAGGACGAACCCAATACTTCACTCTTGGATTGATTTCTTCCTCACGAATAATCATCGTTACTTCCTTAGCCCCTTTACGGAATGTCTCCAGTGCTACATCCACACTTGAATTAGCCGCACCTACTACGGCCACTTTCATATCAAAGTATGGGTGTGCCTCGCTATAGTAATGCTTGACTTTCGGTAGATCTTCACCAGGAACATTCAATAAATAGGGCAAGTCATAAAACCCTGTTGCGATGATTACTGCCTTGGCAGAATACTTGTTTTTATTTGACTTAATACTAAAGGTATTTCCTTCTTTCTCTACTGACTCTACAGCCTCATATAGTCTAGTATTCAATTTCCTACTAGCGGTTACCCTCCGATAATACTCCAATGCCTCTGCTCTTGTGGGTTTTGGATTGTGAGAGATAAAAGGAATATCGCCAACCTCCAACCGATCACTAGTGGAGAAGAAAGTCATATTCTGAGGGTAGTTGTACAACGAATTGACTAGACAGCCTTTGTCCAAGATCACATGATCAAAACGTGCATTCTGTGCTGCAATACCACAAGCCAGTCCGATCGGACCAGCTCCTATTATTAATATGTCAGTTTTTTCAGTCATTCTATACAATGAATAATTTCAAAAGGCGTCACGAGACAATCCAAAGGAACATCTTGCTCCTCAGCAAAAGGAAAAAAGTCAAATGTAGGACACAAATTCAAACCAACTTTTAATACGTCTTTTCGCATTTCTGGTAAAAGTCGATCGTAGTATCCTTTCCCATAACCGATTCTATTTCCTTTCTTATCAGCGGCTAGTAGCGGAATAAAAACAAGATCAATCGCTTGTAGATCTGCATCTACTCCACTCACAGGAGTTGGAATACCGAATTTGTCATCTTCAAAAACCAGCTTGTCGGTATACAGGAAATGAGTCATGTTTTGACTCTCAAAATCTGTGGCTGAAACCACCATCTGAATCTCCTTATCAACGAACCCCTTGACAATTGGCCAAGTATTTGGTTCTCGATTGGCACTGATGGGTAAAAAGCAATGGACGTATTTGGGTAGATAAAGTGCTAATACTTTCAGAACATTCTGAAGAAGCTGTTCATTTCTCTTCTGATAAACACGTGTGTCTAAGAGCCTTCTATTTCTCAGTATTGCTTTCCTGATATGCTTCTTGCCAGCAGACATCACGCATCATGGAGAACGTGAAACTTGAAAGAAAACGCATCAAACTGCTCCAATAATACCTTAATAAGTTTTGGATTATTCAGATAAAAATTCAGAAAATTTTCACTCCGCTCTTGTAGTCCGTCATTGGGAAACAGTTTGTCTTTGATCGTATCAATCTGAGACATAGAAGTCTCATTGTTCTGCTCTTCGGATCGCTTCAGTCGTTTACTGATATTCTCTACTGATTTCAGGGCCTTAGCCCCTTCCGCGCCGATGAAGCCAACCAGTGAAGCGTCAATATCTTCTCCTTTTGATTTTATCTTTTCGAACAGCTGATTCAAAAATTCTTTCTCGGAATTCAAATCATAATCGCGATCGCTATTCTTCTTTAGGAAATCTTCCTTTAAGTCATTTGCTGACTTGAAGATATCTTTAGAGCTCAGGTTCAGTTTCTGAATCTTCTTCTCATTCGCTTTATTGACGATCAAACCAAAAACCCTTGGCATTAGTGCTGGAAAAAAGACTTGATGATGAACAAATACTTCCTTTAATTGAAACCAATAAGCAACCTCAGATGGCCCTCCAATATAAGCCAAATTAGGTAAGATTGTCTCTTGATAAAGGGGTCTCATGATTACATTCGGACTGAATTTCTCTGGATTCGAATCCACTAATGCTAGAATTTCTTCCTCAGAAAAGCTCAGATTGGTATTTAGTACTTTGTATAATTCTCCCTCTTTGATAATTCGCTCGCGAGAGCCAGTTTCTAAATAGAAAAAATTGATCTCTCTTGAAAAAGCCTGATTCTTATATCCTGCAGACTCCAGTTTGGAGGATGTTTCATTGACCAATTCATTCGCTTTTCCATGAAGCAAGTCTTCCTCAATCACTTTCGAAAATATGCTTTTCAACTCTCGACCATCACTGTCAATAACCACCAACCCTTCATCTCCAAACAACTCATTGACATAGTATCTGACAGAATCTGCCAAATTATCAAAGTTCAAATAAGCCTTCTCGAAAAGCTCAACCTTTTCAGGCAGCTGATCAAATAGCTCCTTCAAAGAGTGAGGGCTCATTCTACCCACAGGACCAGTTTGATCAGTTGTCCACTGATACTTCTTACCAAAAAGATTGAAGTAGCTAATCTCATCCAAATCATGGTCTTCACTTGCCATCCAATAAACGGGCACAAAATGATAGTCGGGATAAGCTGCCTTCAATTGCTTGCAAACATTGATTACCGTAACGATCTTATATATAAAGTAAAGTGGCCCAGTGAAAATATTCAGCTGGTGACCTGTAGTGACTGTGTAGGTTTTTGAATCCGCTAAGCTCTGAATATTGAATTCAACAGCTCCATCAACGCTTAAACCTTTGTATTGACTAGCCAATTGTGTTGACAACACTTTTCGTCTATTATCATCAAATTGCCTCGATTCAATTAATGATTTGAAGTTCTCTACTGTAGGGAAGGCATCATAAAATGGCTTAAGTCCATCACCTTGCTTTATATAATCAATGAAAGTAGATGAGAAACAATTCGTCTCATCCAATGCTACATTTTCTAATTTCATCCTGTTCCTTTCTGGCCTATCGCCAATCGAAAAATTAGCTTACTGGCTTACCAAATAAATCAAAAGCAGTGGCACTTTCAATCTGTATATTGGCAAAATCGCCTATCCTAAGATAGTGCTCGTTAGCATCAATAAGCACCTCGTTATCTACTTCTGGAGAGTCATACTCAGTACGACCAATAAATTGCCCGCCTTCTTTTCGGTCAATTAAAACCTTAAATGTCTTTCCAATTTTTTCTTGATTGATCTCTTCAGAAATAGATTCTTGCAACTCCATAACGAGCTCAGCACGTTCAAGTTTAACCTCCTCAGGAATATTATCTTCCATACTGAAAGAATGCGTGTTATCCTCATGCGAATAAGGGAAAACCCCAAGGCGCTCAAACCTCGATTCCTTCACGAATTCCAACATATCTTGAAACTCTTCCTCTGTCTCACCTGGGTGACCAGCTATCAATGTCGTGCGGATTGCAATACCAGGAACTTTCTCCCGTATCGTCTTTAGCAGCTCTTCAGTCTTCTCTCTAGTCGTACCACGTCGCATGATCTTGAGCATTTCGGTACTACCATGCTGAAGTGGTATATCGAGGTATTTACAGATATTATCTCGCTTAGCCATTACGTCAAGTACGTCCAAAGGAAATCCAGTAGGGTACGCATAATGCAATCTGATCCACTCCAATCCTTCTACATCCGCCAGTTTGTCTAGCAATTCCGCGAGGTTTCTTTTCTTATAAATATCCAAACCATAGAAAGTAGAGTCTTGAGCAATCAGTAGGATTTCTTTTGTCCCATTTTTAACTAGGTTTTTAGCTTCCGTTACGATTTGTTCAATCGGCTTTGACACATGCTTGCCTCGCATAATCGGTATTGCACAAAAGCTGCAAGGACGATCACATCCTTCAGAAATCTTGAGGTAGGCATAATGCTGATCAGTAGTAGTCACACGCTCACCAATTAACTCGTGCTTGTAGTCTGCATTGAATTTTTTCAGTAGTAATGGAAGTTCCATTGTACCAAACCAAGCATCTACCGCTGGGATTTCCGATTCCAAATCATCTCTATACCGCTGAGAAAGACATCCCGTGACATAGACTTTCTCCACTAATCCTTCTTCTTTTGCATCCACATATCGCAGAATCGTATCAATAGATTCTTGCTTTGCATTGTCAATAAAACCGCATGTATTGATCACCACAATGTTCGCATCGTCCTTGATAGACTCGTGAGTTACATCGATGCTATTGCCTCGGAGTTGAGTGAGCATGACCTCTGAATCCACCAAGTTTTTGGAGCATCCAAGTGTCACAATGTTTACTTTGTCTTTTTTAAGTCCTTTTGTCTTCACGATGTGTCTATAAATAAAGTCGCAAAGCTAATACAAATTGACCCCTCCAATAAGTTCATTACTTAGCGGTTATTATAACTTTGTACCCTTTTAAAAAGAAATATGAAGTCAGGACTATTGTTTGTGTTTGGAATTTGGCTCATGCTGAGCTGTCAGGAGATCAAGGATTGTGATCTTGAATCCAGCACGGACTATATCATCTTGCGATATTACGAAGCAGATTCTGCAGATAAAGAACCTAAAACGGTTGCATTTTCTTTGGTTTGGGAAGAGAGTAATTGGCCTACCGTAATATCTACCATGACTGATACCTTTGAAGATGATACTGTTTCTGCTGTAGGGTTATTTATAAATCCTAACGACACTTTAGTTAAATATTTTTTCGATACAGATTCTATCCAATATGATCTTACCTTAGACTATAAGTCACATTTGCGGATTTATTATGACGAATGTGATCCTGTTTATAGCTACATGCTTGATACGGCTTATAGTAGCAATTTTGATTCAGTAGTGGTAATTAGTAATATTTTGGACCGAGATGTTAGTACCAATATTGAAGTTTACCTCTAGATGAAGCTTCATTCCTACATATCGTCCAACTCACTACGCATCCTGATCGTCCAGTTACTATTCTTAGGGGCGTTAACTCTACATTCTCAAGGACTCACAACGGATAAACCACCAAGGGATTTCCGTCCATCCATTCTCAAGCTTAGTTATGATGTAATACCTTTCGGAGTGTCATTGGCTTCAGACAAACTGACTCGCCAAGGGTTTCAGGCAGCTATTGATTTTGACCAATTTTTCTTCGCCATAGAATATGGAACTGAAAAATCTGTCAGAGGCGACGGGTTCAATTATATCAACGAAGGATATCACTTCAGCTTTGGACCGGAAATAAACATGCTCAAGAATAGCACGAATGGAAATGCCCTGAATTTTGGATTTAGATATGGTCAAGCCAATTTCAATGATGCGCTTTCCTTTACACAAACTGACGATGGTTTTTTCCAAGCTCGTGAAGTGAACGTAAGTAACCCTGACCTGGTGGCCAGATGGTTAGAACTGACACTCGGCATACAAGCCAATGTCTGGAAAAATCTCTATTTGGGTTATACAGTTCGATATAAGGTGTTTCGAAACGTCACAGGAATTGAAGAGTTTGCGCCGTATGATGTGCCCGGCTTTGGATTGTATGAAGACAACAATGGTGTGCGGTTCAACTTCTATGTTGGGTGGGCTATTCCATTGAGAGAGAAGTACTCAGATGATATTCCTGTAGACTAAAGAAATCTAATATCATCCACCAGGCCCCCAAAGTCCTTATCAACCAGTTCTTTCACACGAGCCTTGTTATTCATCATTTCCTGTTTCATAGGAGCTGAAGAAAAAGTAACAAAGAGGACCTTGTCCTTTAAAAATATATTAGTAGTTCTTGATGCAATTGGCTTCCCCATGATACTCTCCCAAGACTGGATCAATAACTTCTCGCGGTACTTCACATCAATTTTCTCTACTTGAAGAAACTTTCTGAATGCACTAGTAAAAGTATGTGAATTGTCTTTGGTCATATTATAGCCCCTTTCGAGATTTCAAAAAATTTCACTTCTTTAATAGTTTCAAAAATCGCCCTTGAGCGTTCTGCTCTAGCATCGGTAATGAAAATCTGAGAGAACCGTTCTAGATCGGTTAGTAATTTAATCAAACGCTCTATCCGTTCGTCATCCAGTTTGTCAAAAATATCATCCAAAAGAAGCAGTGGACTATATCCTTTTATCGATTTCAAATAATCATACTCAGCAAGCTTAAGCGCAATTACGAACGACTTTTGTTGCCCCTGAGAACCATATTTCTTTATTGGTCGATCGTTAAGATAAAACTCATAATCGTCTTTGTGCGCCCCTTTACCTGTACGTTGAAGAATTATGTCCCGTTGAACATTCTTTTTAAACTGACTCTCAAAGTTCTCATTTGATAAATCAGATTTATAAGCTATAGAAACCTCCTCATCACCATCAAATATCAAAGAATAATTCTCTGAGAAAAAAGGTAGAAACTCCTCGATGAATTTTATCCTTCTCTCAGATATAGACTTGAAAATAGGCAAGAGAGATTCGTCATAGACATTTAAAAGCTGTTGATTAATATTTAGTCTGCCTTCGTTATTTTTAAGAAAACTATTTCTCTGCTTTAACAGGCGCTGCATCGCGATTAATTGCTCTAAATAAGTGCGATCATGCTGCGAAATCACACTATCCACAAATTTTCTTCTAATCTCACTTCCTTCTTTGATAATCTCAGTATCATCCGGTGTGATCAAAACAGAAGGAATTTGACCAATGTGGTCACTTAGCTTTTCAAGCTCCTTTCCATCTACCTTAAAAATTTTCTTTTTCCCTAGCTCGAAGTAGCAATTAACTTTTAATTCTCCTTCATCTTTTACAAGCTCACTATTGATAGCAAAATATTTTTGCCCATGACCAATACTTTGCCCATCTACCGAGTTTAATGCACTCTTAGTCATCGAGAGATAATAAATAGCATCAAGTAAATTGGTTTTCCCCATTCCATTCTTACCCAAAATGCAATTGATCCCAGCTTCAAATTGAATTTGAAACTCGGTATAATTTTTAAAATGATGGAGTTTGAGGCTATTGAGCTTCATACATTTTGTAGCGAGGGCTTTTTCGGTTAATTTCGCACAGCCTTTAAGAATGCGAAAGGCGCAAAACTAATCATATAGCAAAAGCTTATAAGACATGTCGGCTAAAGTAAAAGCAAAAAAAGAAGAGTTCAGCAAAGAACAATACATGGAATGGTTTGAGTCCATGCAGTTCATGAGAAGGTTTGAGGAGAAAGCTGGACAGCTTTATGGACAACAAAAAATCCGGGGCTTTTGTCACCTATACATTGGCCAAGAAGCCTGTATGGCTGGATCTGTATCTGCATTGAAGAAAGGAGATAAATACATCACCTCATATCGAGATCATGCACATCCAATAGCTCTTGGTTCTGACCCTCGAACTATTATGGCTGAGCTCTATGGAAAAGCTACAGGTATTTCAAAAGGAAAGGGGGGATCAATGCACATGTTCGATAAAGAAAAAGGCTTCTTTGGTGGTCATGGTATCGTTGGTGCTCAAGTACCACTGGGAGCAGGAATTGGTTTTGCAGAAAAATATAACGGAACAGATAATCTCTGTATTACCTTTATGGGAGACGGTGCTGTTCGTCAGGGAGCTTTCCATGAGGCGCTGAACATGGCAATGACCATGAAAATTCCAGTGATTTTCGTGATCGAAAATAATGGTTACGCAATGGGAACATCTGTTTCGCGTACTTCAAATGTAACAGAGCTTTACAAACTAGGTGAAGGTTACGATATTCCATCTGCTGCAGTAGACGCCATGTCTGTAGAAGCGGTACATCATGCTGTGGCTGAGGCTGCTGAGAGAGCAAGAAAAGGTGATGGCCCGACACTACTTGAGTTCCGTACGTACCGCTATAAAGGGCACTCAATGTCTGATCCAGCTAAGTATAGAACAAAAGAAGAACTCGCCGCTTACAAGAAAAGAGACCCAATTGAGCAAGTAAGAGCAGTCATACTCAAAAAGAAATTTGCTACTGAGGATGATCTGAAAGCTATCGATGCTGACATCAAAGCACGTGTACAAGAATCTGTAGATTTTGCTGAGAATTCTGATTGGCCAGATCCATCTGAAGCTTACACAGATGTATATGCTGAAGATAATTATCCATACATTATGGATTAATGCAAAAAGTATATCTTTGCGACCTGAAAATTTGGATTGAATAATGGCTAAGAAAAAAAACCAGAAGGAAGAGGGAATTGAATTTCTGGAAAACCCTGAAATACTTGCGAGCAAGACAGAGGAATTTTTGAACGATAAAAAGAATCAAACTCTTGTGTTTGGTATTGGAGGCGTTCTACTTGCTTTGGTAGCTGTTTTCTTTGCATACAAGTATTATATCACTAATCAAAATAAGGAAGCTCAAGAAGAAATGTTCCAAGCGGTATTCTATTTCGAGGCTGATAGTCTCGGAAAAGCACTAAATGGTGACGGAATCAATTATGGCTTTCTTGATATCATCAGCGATTATTCAGGAACAAATGCTGCTAACTTGGCCAACTTTTATGCTGGTGCTACCTACGTTCAGTTAGGTGATTTTAGCTCTGCAATCCGATACCTTAATGATTTCAGTAGCGACGACTACCTTGTTCAAGCAAGAGCCTACGCTTTAGTAGGTGATGCAAATATGGAACTTGGTGACTACTCAGCTGCTGCTGAGGCATATGATAAAGCCGCAAATTATAATCCAAACAAGCAGTATTCTCCTATTTACCTTCAGAAGAAAGGAATTGCATTAGAGAATGATGGCAAGTATGCTGCAGCAGCAAAAGCATATAACTCTATCATAAATGACTTCTCTGGCGCCTCATTAGTTCAAGAGGCTAAGAAACAGAAGGCGAGACTAGAAGGTCTGGCTGCCCAATAGAATTTAGAAAACTAACTCAAAGGGACCAGGCTTCAGCTTTGTCCCTTTTTTTATTTTATGGCTACATCACTCAAAAATTTAAGCGTTCAGAATACAGATGGCATAAGTGACGTCTCTACCAAGAAATTTGCTCTCGTAGTTTCAGAATGGAACGAAGAAATAACAGAAGCGCTATACTCTGGAGCACATGAGACATTAATGGCGCTAGGAGCTAAGAGAAGCAATATTGAGCGAGTAAACGTTCCTGGAAGCTTTGAACTCACACTTGGAGCTCAGTGGATGGCCAAAAGAGAAGATATCGATGCGGTCATTACCCTAGGCTGTGTCATTCAAGGTGAAACCCGTCACTTTGACTTTATTTGTCAGGCATGTGCCAATGGCATCACCGAAGTAGGTTTGAAATATGATAAGCCAGTGATCTTCGGAGTACTCACTACTGATACCCAAAAACAAGCTATTGATCGATCAGGTGGTCGTCATGGTAACAAAGGAGATGAAGCTGCTACTACTGCAGTAAAGATGTTGAGTATCAAAAAATAGTGAATAATGAAAGTTCTAAAATTCGGCGGAACATCTGTCGGTTCTCCCAAGAGAATGCAGGAAGTGGCAGAGATCATTTCTAACGTACCCGGAAAAAAAATAGTGGTCTTATCTGCCGTTTCTGGCACTACCAACATTCTTGTTTCAATCTCTGAAGCAATTTGTTGCGGACAAAAAGAGGAAGCGAGAAAAACATCAGATGAGCTAGAGCAAAAGTATTTCTCATTTGTAAAGACCCTCTTTGGTGAAGGTTCTGTTTTCGAAAGAAATATAGCGTTCGTCACAGATGTTTTCCTTCTGATCAATGAATTGATAGATCAAAAACACTCTGATCAAGTGGATAAAATGCTTGTTGCTCAAGGTGAGCTTCTGTCTACGAGATTTTTTACCGAATACCTGAGTACGAATGGAACTTCTTGTGCTATGATCATGGCTCAGGATTTCATGACATTAGATGAATATGCGGAACCTGATCTCAAAGCGACGATCAAGAAACTCAATGCTTGTCTTGAGCTTCAACGAGAAGAGGAAATTATCATAACTCAAGGATACATAGCCAGAAACGCGAAAGGTGGAATTGACAACCTGCGAAGAGGAGGAAGTGATTATTCAGCCACTATCATTGGAGCCATCCTGAAAGCTGAAGAGATCCAAATATGGACAGATATCGACGGGATGCATAACAATGATCCACGGATCATAAAAAACACCCACCCAATTGCTAAACTAAGCTTTGAAGAAGCGAGTGAACTCGCCTACTTTGGGGCAAAAGTTCTACATCCTCATTGCATTTTGCCTGCTCAGACTTATGGTGTTCCGGTGAGAATCAAAAATACTATGGATCCTCAAGCTTTCGGCACGCTGATCTCCTTGGAGAAAGAAGCTGATGCCGTCAAGGCAATTGCTGCTAAAGGAAATATAACTGCAATTAAAATAAAGTCTAGTCGTATGGTGATGGCATATGGCTTTCTGAGAAGCGTATTTGAGGTTTTTGAAAAATATCGAACCCCAATCGATATGATCACAACCTCCGAGATAGCCGTATCGCTAACTATTGATGATGCCACTCACTTGAGTGAAATTGTTAAAGAAATAGAAGTTTATGGATTAGTAGAAGTAGATCAAGATCAAACCATTATTTGTATCGTTGGGGATCTAATCGCAGAGCGGAAGGGTGTTGGTAGTTCCGTCTTTAAGGCTTTAGATGAGGTTCCTCTTCGTATGATCTCTTATGGAGGAAGTAAAAATAATATTTCTGTGCTAGTGCACAGTAAGCACAAAAACGAAGCACTTATAAAGCTTCATAAAGAGCTGTTCTAAAGCAACTCCAGATAGAAAAATATCAGCCAAACCAATACCAAAAGTGGTACTAAAAACGGAATCGAAAACCTGATAATATATCCGAAAAACGAAGGCATCTTGATACCAACTTGTTCGGCTATTGATTTTACCATAAAATTAGGACCATTTCCTATATAGGTCATTGCCCCAAAGAATACAGCAGCCACTGAGATTGCCTTTAGCTCCAATGCCGAGTTATTAAATAACCCGTTTGAATAGCCAATGACGTCAGATACTTGGTTAATACTAGCGCCATCTGCTGCCATTCCAGCAGTTAGGAAGTTCACATAAGTAGGAGCATTATCTAAAAAACCAGATAATAAACCTGTTCCCCAGTAGAGTGTATTATGAGTTATAATTGCTATCCCCTCAGGGGATTGGGCAAAGTTGCCAACCAACTCCAAAGCAGGCATCATTGTGCCAAAGATTCCAATGAAAATAAAAGCTACCTCCTTTATAGGTTCGAAACTAAACTCATTACCATTCAGTGCTTGCTTATCCGCCAGTTTGTAAGACATAAAGGCTGCCAGCAGCATAATAATTTCTCTAATGTATGAAAATGTCTGTCCGTCATATTTTATACCTGGAATCCAAGGAAAAACATTGGGGTCTAAAAAAACGGCTGCAACAACTACTGCAAGCCAAATAAAATTCCTTGACCCTCTTAGCGCAATCTTGCCAGTAGGCACTGCTTGCTCTTCTCCGAAAGAGTAATCTGCCTTGTTGCCTTTATCCAAAAAATAAAACACTATCAACAGAATAATGATAGCCATCGCCCAAGGGAAAAAATTATGAGTAAGTGTCCAGAAAAAAGGAATTCCTTTCAAAAAACCTAAAAACAGTGGGGGGTCACCAATTGGTGTTAGGGAGCCTCCCACATTGCTAACAATGAAGATAAAAAAGATGATATGATAAGCCTTTATTCTATTCTTATTCAAACGAATAAACGGCCGAATCAGCAACATAGAAGCGCCAGTTGTTCCAATAATATTTGCAATGATTGCACCAAAAGCTAAAATAATAATATTAGTAAGTGGAGTGGACTTCTTATCCACGATGATCATTACTCCACCAGATGCAACGAACAGTCCCGTGAGCAAAGCGATAAACTGGACGTATTCAAACAATGCATGGACTGGTCCATGATGATTATGAATCACAAATAAATAATACGCTACTACCATTACCGCCAAAGCCACTGCAACAATGGGATAATTTTTATGCCAAAAATGCTCGTAAAATAGTGGTCCCGTTGCGATCATGATAAGCAGAATCGTAAATGGAATTACACTCCACATAGCAGGCCTATGATGAGCTTCTGTAGGATCGTCAGAACTAATTACTTCGGCTGATTCGGAAACTTCGGCTAACACGTCGTTAGCATATACCTCATTACCAAGAATGCCACCTCCAATAAATAGGAGCAAGAAAAATATGCGAAGGTGGTTAATCATTAGTTCAGGTTAATTCAGGTCTTAAAATTATCATTTGCCGGACTAAAAGCAAGCCTGAATCTAAATTAGTTCAGTAAGAGCAATGTCAAATGCTGCATTTGCCAAACCTGTTTTGTTAGGATTCTTCATATGCACTTTTTTCAGCGCCTTAAGAATCGTTTCGGAAATATCGGAAAATATTTGATCATCAGTAATCCTAGCATCATTTTTCGGATCCATTAAGTAAGCAAAAGTTCTTGCCATCCCGCAGTTCGAAATAAAGTCAGTTATCAGGGCAGCATTTTGATCAACCATCTCCGCAATAGGTCCATAAAAAATTGCGGTATCGTTAAAAGGAACATTAGCTCCACAGGCAACTACTTCCAGCCCATTATCTATCAATTTTGTAGCCTGATCTTTTGACACCAGTCTTGAAGCTGCTGCAGGAATAAAGATCTCCGCCCCAACTTCCCAAATATCCTCGTTGCATTTCTCAAAGGAAACCTGATTATCTGCGACTAGTTCATTGCCATTCCTGTTGTAGAATAGTGCTTTCACTCCCTCTAAATCTAATCCCTCGGTATTGAGAATGCCTCCATTACGATCGATTATACCCACTATTTTTACTCCGTAATTAGCCAGGTAAAGTGCCGCCGTAGCTCCTACATTTCCCCAGCCTTGAATAATCGCACGCTTTCCTGAAACATTACCACCCCAAAGAGAATAGAAATGACGAACTGATTCAGCCACGCCGAATCCCGTAATCATATCTGAGACTGTGTATTTCTTATCAGAAGTTGGAATGTAGTTCTGGTCTTCCAATACTTTCGATACACCTTGTCTCAGGCGACCTATCATGTGGATTTTCTCAGGTTTGGGAGCATGGAAGTGTCCATTGACAACTCCTTCTTGAGGGTGCCACAGCCCTAAGCTTTCAGTAATCGGAATAACCTCATGGATTTCATCAACATTAAGATCTCCCCCTGTACCGTAATAGTTTTTCAGTAATGGATATACAGCCTTATACCATCGCTTTAGTACTTCGTTTTTTCTAGGGTCTTTCGGGTCAAAATTAATACCTGACTTAGCTCCTCCTATTTGAGGTCCAGATACAGTGAATTTAATCTCCATAGTCTTAGCTAAGGACTCTACCTCCCGCTTGTCTAGTCCTAATCGCATACGGGTCCCACCACCTGCGGCACCATTTCTAAGCGAGTTAATGACTACCCAACCTTCTGCTTCAGTTTCAGAATCGGACCATTCAAATACTATCTCGGGTTTCTTTTGCTCAAATTTCTCTAAAAGGTCTTTCATTTTTGGAGTTGGGGTTAAATATGGGTTCCCAAATCTAATCAAATAAACGACCTACGAATCCTCAATTTGGCAAATGTAGCACTCCAGATATGCTGTCCCTTTTTGCCCCTGTCACTGCTGATAAGACGTTCGGTTGGTTCCTGAATCTGGCAAGCCCTAGAAATGCGAAAATGAGCGCTTCTTTATACTCCACAATTGTTGAGTCACTTTCAACAATTCTACTAGAATCTGATAGGTAAAACCTTATTCTTTCTATTAAATGGCCATTGTAAGCTCCGCCCCCAGTAACTAATATTGAGCCTTCACTATCATTGAGTGCTTTTGAAATCTCCTTTGCTAAGAAAATCACATAGGTATGAAGCGCGTCAAAGGTGTTAGATGGAAGGTTCTGAAGGACATTTTGCGTCCACTGATTGCTCAAAGATTTCGGTGGTCTCTTTGAAAAGTACTCAATTGAGTTCAGCCAATTATTCCATTCTAAATCCTGACTGCCTTGGCGACTCATTTCTCCATCCGAATCATAAGGTTTCCCCAGTTGATTGGCTAAATAATTTAGCACTTGATTGCATGGTGCTACGTCCCAAGCCATCATTTTTTTCCCGAGCATTGACACATTGGCAATACCACCAAGATTAACAAAATTAGTGATCCCGGAAAAGAGCAAGGACTCTCCAAAAGGCACAAGTGGGGCTCCTTGACCACCTAATAATAAGTCTTTTGTTCTAAACTGATCGACTACTGGTAGTCCTGTCGAAATACTTATCTGCAATCCGCTACCAACTTGGAGACTGATTTTCTGATCTGGTTCATGGAACACTGTATGCCCATGTACTCCAATGATATCTACTTGATTTTTATTAGGAATCCATTTGTCTATCGTTCCCCCGATCCACTTGCCATACTGGACATCCAGTGCTAAAAGTTGTAGGCTTGGAAGGCTATCTGCATTTAATAGTTGGGAAAAAAGATAGTTGGGAATATCAACAGTCTCACATTTTTCTATTTCATATTCCCAGGTTCCATTTACAGAGAATCTAGCCATGCAAAGATCTAGACCGTCCAATGAAGAACCAGACATCACTCCTAGAGCACGATATTCATAATTGACTTGGTTACTTTTGCTCATTGAAATTATGGAATATGTCCAAAGAAAAGGGTAATGTAATTGTTGATATCGGAAATTCTCGAATCAAAGTAGCGGTTTTCGAGGAAAATCATATGGTCAATAAGTGGGTAGTGGAATCTTTGTCAGATATTCTATCTCTGCAACTTCCTGACGAATCCTATTGGATATTCAGTTCTGTAAAAAATGATGATAAGGAAATCGAAACTTTGTTTTCATCAGAACGCAAATTTTTACTCAATCAACTTCTACCACTACCAATCACCTTAGATTATATGACAACTGAAACTTTAGGGATGGATCGAGTAGCATCAGCCATCGCTGGCTACCAACTCCACCCGGCAGGGTGTTTGATTATCGATGCAGGTACGTGCCTTACTCTTGATCATATCAATAATGATGGTGTCTATGTTGGAGGAGTAATCTCTCCTGGATTAAAAATGAGGATGAAATCCATGAGTCATTATACCCAGCGGCTTCCTGATATCAGCGACTTATGGGGAAAGATTCCAGAAAATGAATGGGGAAAATCAACATATGGTTGTTTAGTCAAAGGAGCGCATAGAGGGATATTGCACGAATTAAATGGATTTATTGACGAGTTCAAGAAAGATAATCCCAATTTGGCCGTTATCCTGACCGGTGGAGATGGTATTTACTTTGAATCCAAGCTAAAAGCACACATCTTTGCAGACTTTGATCTAGTGCTCAAGGGCTTGAATACAATATTGAATTACAATAAATGAATTTTCAGAGGATTATTGTCTTAGCTATCACCTTGCTGATCGGTAGTGATTCTATTGCCCAATTTGTGAAATCCCCTTATTCTAGAAATGGTTTGGGGGATCTGCTATTTCAAGGATTACCTAACAATTTCGCAATGGGTGAAGTGGGCATAGGAACGTCTACCCCATGGCACATCAATCTTCAAAATCCTTCATTCTTAATCAATAATACTTTTAGCACTTTTCAAGTGGGAATAAGTGGAGACTTTAGGAATTATGAGAGCACATCTGGTAGCGGCTCAGAAAGCGCAGCTAGTCTTCGGTTTTTAGCAATGAGCTTTCCTGTCATTAACAAAAAATGGACAACAAGCTTTGCCCTTTTGCCTCTATCTACTGTCAATTACAATACTTTCAGCGAAGAACCCATTGATGACTCGACTATTGGAATCACTCAGTTTCAAGGAGAAGGGGGACTATCACAACTTGTATGGTCTAATGGTTTTCGAATCTATAAAACGCTCGCCATGGGATTTAAGGCATCTTATGTTTTTGGAAACATAGAAAGAGAGTCAAGAATTCAATTGCTTGGAGAGGACTTTAATTCCAATTACGCTATATCATATATTGAAGAAACCACCTATTCCGATGTTAACCTGTCTATTGGTCTTTCTTATAGAGTTTTCCTCGATGAGAATAAGAAAGCATTAAACTTTGGTGGGGTATATGATTTTTCTAATACATTAGAAGGAAATGAAAATAGATATTACCAGAGGTTGTCGCTAGCTGGCTCAGCTATACAAGATCAAATCATTAGCGAAGGTCAAAAAAATTCCTTTACACTACCTAGATCTTTTGGATTGGGGATTTCTTATGAGATCCTAGGAAAATTTACACTCGGTGCAGATTATAGAGCTCAAAGCTGGGGTAGTTCAAATCAAGAAAGCAATGAGGTCTTACTGAGAAATATAACCAATCTCGCTCTTGGTGCTTCTTGGACTCCAGATTTTCAAAGCGTCAATAATTACCTAAAACGTGGTTCATATAGGTTGGGAGTCAACCTAAAACAACTACCATATCTCGTCAACAATACAGAGATTAATGATTTTGGTATTAATTTTGGAGTGTCTCTTCCTGTGAGTATCTATTCGAGCATGGATTTGGCGTTCAAATTTGGTCAAAGAGGAACTGTTGACAACAATCTCATTCAAGAAAAATACTTTCAGGTTGTGATAGGCGCTACTATTAACGACCGCTGGTTTATAAAAAGAAGATACGATTAAAAAATAGTTATGGATTCGTTTAAAAAACACTTACTAGGATTAGCAATCTTGTTCATCTTCGCTTCGGTTGGAATTAGTCAACCTGGGTGGAATTGGGGTGACGATGTAGATAAAGCAAAAGAAAAAAATGCCCTTTATAGTGATTTGGTAAAGGCAGAAAATTGGGAGGCAGCCATATTACCTCATTCTTGGTTGTTAGAAAACACCCCGGATTTGAATGCGTCCATTTACATTAACGGCGCAAAAATTTATGAGGGCTTGGCAGAGTCTACAGACGATGAAGCTAAAACTTTGTTAAATCAGGAGAAAGCTCTTGAGATGTACGACCTCAGAATTAAGTATTTTGGTGAAGAAGCGGATGTACTGAATAGAAAAGCATATGTGGCCTATAAATATTATCGTGGTACTCAATCGAAATATCAAGAACTGTACGAATTGTTCAACAGAGCTTTCGAACTCAACGGAAACGATATCCGAATAAATAATTTGACAGCCTATATGGATGTTATAAGAAGATATAAAGCAGTTGGTGGAGACGTGCCAGACGATGTTGTCTTTGAAAAGTATACCATTATCAAAGACATCATTGATTTTCAAATTGCCAATGGAGGTACTTCTAGCTTATCCAAACAATCAGATATAGTTGATAAGTTACTTACGGCAACTGTAGAAGTAGACTGTAATTTTATTGAAGAGAAGCTCGGTCCAAAGTTTCGTGAAACAAAGGATATCAAATTGGCAAAGAAGATTTTCAGTTTGATGGTTACACAAAAATGTATAGACAGTCCTTTGGCACTAGAAACTGCCATCGCAGTAAACGAGGTTTCTCCAGATTATGGTATTGCAAAGTTCATTGCTGGGAAAGCCGCTTCTGACGGAGATAAAACAAGGGCTATCGAGTATTACAACAGAGCAGTTGGACTTACTCCAGATAATTCTAAAAAAGCTGAAATCTATTTGAGCTTAGCGAGAATGCAGGTATCTGAAACCGGTAAAGTAGCAGCAAGATCAAGTGCTAGAAAAGCTTTAGCGTTTGACCCAAACAACAAAGAGCCTTACACATTCATTGGCGACTTGTACATGAATAGTTATGATGAATGCAAAGCTGGTGAGAGTAAAGTAAAGGATCGAGCCATTTTCATTGCGGCATATGAAATGTACCAAAGAGGTGGCGATTCCGGCAGAATGGCTAACGCTAAGGCACAATTTCCTTCAATTGAAGAAATATTTAATGAAGGTATAGAAGAGGGTCAAAACATGACGGTCGACTGCTGGATCAACGAATCCGTACAAATCCAAAGAAGGCCTGCCAACTAAGAAAACATGAAAGAAGATTTTCAAGCGGTCATGGCAGCAATGTCTGACCGTTTTTTTGTTTTAATGATAGCTTGTGCTTTCGGAGGCACGCTTTTGATTAGCTGTGAAAGCAGAAAAGAACTGCTCTCACAGGAGATGTATGATGGTCCTTTGGTATCTATGGATAGCATCTATACGAAAATGAGCGACTCTGCTAAAGTATTGGTCAGATTAAAAGCTGCCAAACAGAACAATTTAGAAGGTGGCGATCGGGAATGGCCAGAGCATCTTCACTTAGAGTATTTGGATGATCAGGGGGAGATTGTTTCGACTTTCAGGGCAGACTATGTTTACTACACAGCCAAAGATGATTTATATAGAGCTGAAGGCAACGTGATAGTAAAGAATATGGACGATGGTGATGAACTGAATACCGAAGAACTATTTTGGAACCCAACAACCGAGGAGTTTTATACTGAAAGGTTCGTTACCATTCAGTCGGAAGATGAAATTCATACAGGAGAAGGTCTTAGAGCAGATCAGGATTTTTCCTCCTATAAAATCTTGAAGCCCCAAGGAACGCTACTCATAGAAGAATGAAACTTCTTGACTACCTCCTTTTTTCAGCGGCTGTTGCCTTTTTGGTAATTGGCATTTATGAAGTCATGGTACTTGGTGTTGGTGCAGCATATGCTACACTCATGCTAAGCACATTGCTACTATTTTTATTCTGGTATAGAAAAAGCCAGCGACGTAATCAGTAATATTACATATGGATGCCAGTTCGCTTTACTTAGGAATTGCTATTTGCTTGATGTTCTCAGCTTTTTTTTCTGGGGTTGAAATCGCCTTTATCTCTGCGGATAAACTCCACTTTGAGGTGATGAATAAGAATGGTCAATTTGCGGGGAAAATTTTATCAACTTTCGCTACGAAGAGATCTTCGTTTCTAGCTACTATGTTGGTAGGTAACAACCTAAGCATTGTTCTTTACGGAATTCTGATGGCCAAATTAGTAGAGCCTTGGCTTTTGAGTATTCTGCCAGTGCAAATCTCTAATGATATTTTTATTTTAATTATCCAGTCGCTCATCGCCACGTTATTGGTCTTGATTACTGCGGAATTTATTCCAAAGAGCTTATTCATGCTCAATCCAGATGCGTTGCTTACAGTCTTTGCAGTACCAATGGCTCTTATATATTACGGACTTTACCCGGTAGTGTGGGTGATTGCTTCTGTTTCCAGATTGATAATTGTCTATATCCTTCGATTCGATTATTCTGAGGACAAACCGGTATTCGGACTCACTGACCTCAATAACTATGTAAAGAAGACCATTCTGAATGTAGAGCAAGAAGATGAGCCCGAAATTGACACTAAGATTTTTAACAATGCTATTGAGTTCAAAACCGTACGGGTTAGAGAGTGTATGCTTCCTCGAACTGAAATAGAAGCCATAGAAATAAGTGCCAATATAGAGGATTTAAGAGTTGCATTTACAGAAACTGGGCATTCTAAGATTCTAGTCTACAAAGATTCCATAGACGATGTGATCGGGTATTGTCATTCCTTAGCTATGTTCAAAAAGCCTGAAAAAATTCAGGATATGCTCACCACTATTTTGATAGTTCCTGAGACCATGTTGGCAAATGAGCTCTTAATTCAATTTATCCAAGAGCACAAAAGCATCGCCCTTGTGGTAGATGAGTATGGTGGCACTTCAGGAATTGTAACAATGGAGGACGTGATTGAGGAGATCTTTGGTGAGATCAGAGACGAGCATGATGATGAGTACTTGGTAGAAGAAAAAATTGATGATTTCAACTATATACTCAGTGCGAGACATGAAGTGGATTACCTTAATGACAAGTATTCGTGGGACCTCCCAACGGGTGAATTTGATACACTTGGCGGACTAATTCTTGCATATAATGAGGATATACCCCAGGTAAATGAGTCCATCACTGTGCCTCCATTTGAATTTACCATTTTCACGATGGAAGAAAATCGAATAGACAAGGTCAAACTGACGCTTCAGGAAGACGAAGAAGCCTTGTAAATCAAAGGTTTAGATTCATTTTTTAATTCGTTGACATGTTCCTATTTTTGCCGACCTTATAAAAAATACGCATAAAACATATGGCGCTGATTAATACTTTAAGAAAGAAGATGGGTAAAATCGTTGTGGGCTTTGTTGCCTTCTCAATGTTTGCCTTCATCCTTACAGACTTATTCCAATCAAACTCTGCTCTTTTTGGTGGAAATGATACAACTATTGCAGAGATCGCAGACAAGGATATCTCCTATGAGCAGTTTCAAGAGAAAGTCGCTGAACTCTCTTACATTTTTGCTATTAATAACGGCAGAGAACCTGTTGCAGCTGAAACGGAAAGCATCCGTGAGCAATCATGGAATGCACTCGTTATTGATAATGCCTATAAGCGTCAATTCGAAACTTTGGGATTAGAAGTGACTAGTTCGGAATTAGTAGACATGGTGCAAGGGAATAACATTGATCCTCAGATTAAGCAGTTTTTCACAGATCCAAATACAGGAGAGTTCGACAGGGAGAATGTCGTATCGTTTTTACAGTCTCTAAATACTGCTCAACCACAGCAGCGCGCTTCTTGGTTATCATTCGAAGCACAGCTTCAGCCAAGCCGTCTGATAACTAAATACCAGAACTTACTAGAGAAGACGAACTATATAACTTCAGCAGAAGCTAAGACAAAACATCAGGCTCAAAATAGTAATATGTCTGTTGAGTATTTTTATGTGCCTTTTTTCAGTGTAACTGATAGCACATTCACTATTTCTGACTCAGAGATGCAATCGTATCTTTCCAGTCATAAAGACGAATACAAAAGGGAAGAATCAAGAAACCTTAGTTATGTAGTTGTTCCAATTCAGCCCTCAAGTGATGATTCGGTTTTCGTACAAGAGGAAATCGCTGCTCTAAAAGAAGGTCTAATGACTGCTGCTGACGATTCCACTTTTGCTGCAGTAAACACAGATGGAGATGCTGCTTTCAGAAAAATCACGGATCCTAGTTTAGTGCCGATTGATCTTTTAGGTACAGAAGTGGGAACAGTTACAGAACCGGCCTTAGTTGGAGAGCGTTATGCTATCAGTAAACTTTCTGGTCTATCGGAAGGTGATGAGTATTTTGTAAAGGCACGTCACATTTTGATTAGTGTGGATGGTGACTCTGAAGCTGCTAAAGCGACCGCAAAAGCAAAGGCAACTAGCATTATCGGACAAATACAACGAGGAGGTGACTTTGCGCAACTTGCGGTTGAAAATAGTACAGATCAGAGCAACGCGAATAATGGAGGAGATCTTGGTTGGTTTGGTGAAAATGGAAGTTTCGTACAGCCATTCAAAGATGCCGCTTTTGGTTTTAGAGGGACTGGTTTATTACCAAGACCAGTTGAAACCACTTTCGGTTTCCATATTATCAAAATAGATGAGGCTAAAACCAATAAGGTTTATGAGGTAGCGACCATCGAAAAGGAATTGTTCGAGAGTGATGCAACACTCAACGAAACTTATAGAAAAGCAGACTTGATAGCAGCCAATAGTTCAGATGCAGCTTCCTTGAAGTCAAATGCTGAAGCAGAAGGGTTGACTATTAAACCCGCAAACAATATCAGCAAAAATGCTTCAAGAGTTGGTGCTTTGGCAGACGCTAGGAGTATAGTGCTTTGGCTTTACAATGACGCTTCAGAAGGAAAAATATCAGATGTTAAAGAATTTGATGACAAATATGTGATCGCAGTAATGACTGGAAAGCAAGTCAGAGGAACTGCTAAGCTGAGTCAAGTGAAAAACGAAATCGAAAACAAAGTTCGCAATGAAAAGAAAGCCGCCTTTATCAAGGATAAAATTGCCAACCTGTCCGCTAGTGATTTCGAAGGTATGAAAACAGAATATGGTACAGAAGCAAGAACAGGAACGGCTGACCTAACATTAAGCAGCAACTCTTTTCCAAGTGTTGGGTTTGCACCAGAAGCAGTAGGTGTGGCTTTCTCACTAGAAGAAGGAGAGCGAACAGCTCCATTCGATACGGCAAATGGTGTACTAGTAGTAAGTGCTTCAGCAAAAAGCTTGGCAGAAGATCAGGAAGATTACAGTTCTTTTAAAACTCAGTTTGCTAACGAAAGACTTGGAAGAAAAACAGTGATCGCTAATTTCCCACTCTTCTTTTCCCCAGTGTTTGTGCCTCAACCCTTAGATGATGCCATTAAGGAGTTTGCGGACATAGAAGACAAACGATACAAATTCTTTTAACGAATCAAGCCGGTGATATTCACCGGCTTTTTTTATCTTTTACCTATGAGTTGGGACGTAGAAGCATTTAGAGAAAAACTAGAATCGCAACATCAATTTCCAGGTGAATACTCGTTTAAGTTCATCGTGCCTTTTGACAAAAAGGAAGACTTACTCAAGTATATGCCTGAGGGCAAGATATCTCTTCGCCCAAGCTCTAATAATAAATATATTAGCATAACAACCAAGGCTCATCTAAAGAGCAGTGAAGAGGTTCTTCAGGTTTATTTTGATGCTAATACTATTGAAGGTTGTATTGCACTATAAAACGGACAAATCATGTGGATAGAAAAAGATAATAAGCTCACCAATACCTATAAGTTCAATGACTTTGTGGAAGCCTTTGGATTTATGTCTAAAGTGGCGATCGTGGCAGAAAAGATGAATCATCACCCAAACTGGAGTAACGTCTACAATACAGTCACCTTTGAACTTACCACACACGATGCTGGAAATAAGGTCACAGAAAAGGATCGAAAACTAGCTTCAGCAATAGACGAATTAGCCTAAAAATGGAAGCGGACACTTCATTATATCTTGTCCCAACTCCTATCGGAAATCTAGGAGACATCACTTTCAGGGCAGTAGAAATACTCGATACTGTAGACAAAATCTTGGCGGAAGACACCAGAACCTCAGGAGTATTGTTAAAGCACTACGATATCAAAACTCCAACGGAAAGCTTTCACTCATTCAACGAACATAAAAGAACTGAGGCAATCATCGAGCGCCTAAAGAGTGGGGAGAAAATAGCACTTATCTCCGATGCAGGGACTCCAGGAATCTCTGATCCCGGTTTCATGCTAGCGAGAGCTGCTGCCGATGCAGGACTCAAAGTAGAATGCTTACCTGGTGCCACGGCATTTGTACCCGCACTCGTCAAATCAGGACTTCCGTCAGACAAATTTGTGTTCGAAGGATTCCTTCCTCACAAAAAAGGTCGTCAAACAAGACTTTCAATTCTTAGAGAAGAGCCAAGAACAATCGTTTTTTATGAATCCCCCCACAGAATGATGAAGACATTGGAGCAATTCCGAGAAGTAATGGGGAGTGAAAGGAAGGTTTCCGTATCAAGGGAATTGACTAAAAAATTTGAAGAGACTATAAATGGCAGTCTTGAAGAAGTGATAGCCTACTATCAAGATCACACAATAAAAGGGGAATTCGTCATTATTCTCGAAGGAGCGTCCAAATGATTCGTCTTGAGAATATCACGGAAAGGACGAGTGAGATTGCCAAAAAAGCAGGGGAATTCATCAAAAAAGAACGTTCCCGTTTTGATTCCGATAGCGTAGAGAAAAAAGGAAAAAGTGATCTGGTATCTTATGTTGATAGAGAAGCTGAGCAACTTATCGTCAATGAGCTAAGAGTATTATTGCCAGAAGCTGGCTACATCACGGAAGAAGATACAATCGAACAGAGCAAAAACCGCTACACATGGATTATAGATCCATTGGACGGAACAACCAATTTCATCCATTCCGTGCCTACTTTCGCCGTAAGCATAGCGCTGATGCTGAATAGTGAGATTGTCTCTGGTGTAGTTTATGAGATCAACAGAGATGAATGTTTTTCAGCATATAAAGGTGGAGGAGCATTTCTCAACTCCTCAAGAATACAAGTCTCTAATGCTTCCACTTTATCAGAAAGTCTGATAGCTACTGGTTTTCCTCCTTCTAATTTTCATAAGTCTAAAGAATACCTAGCCATCCTTGGAGAGCTTATGGAGGATGTTCATGGGCTCCGAAGAGTTGGTAGTGCGGCAACTGATCTTGCTTATGTAGCTGCAGGCCGATATGAGGGATTCTTTGAGAGTAATCTCAAACCTTGGGATGTAGCGGCAGGTATTATTATTGTTAGGGAAGCGGGAGGTTATATTTCGGATTTTGAAGGGGGTAAGGATTTTCTGTTTGGTAATAGTATCGTTGCTGCTGGAAAAGCTCATGGCAGTCTATTGGTTGTTATTAAGAAGCACTGGATGAGCGACTAACCTTGACGTCCTAAATAGTTTTTGGCACAGTTAAGCAAAGAAGACTTCTGCGCAGTTATGAAAGCTTAAAATGTGGGACATACTGGATTCGAATCGAAACGTCGAACCGCAATGACCTCTGCCCTATCAAGACAGTGCCTCATATTCTAACTATTCTTGAAAAGGAATTGTGGAAGAAAAATGTGGGACATACTGGATTCGAA
>CAYGPP010000041.1:20543-26529 GCA_964351885.1 uncultured Marinoscillum sp. | reverse complement strand
GTTTACCTAGACGACTAGATAAAACAAAGGGGTTCCCAATAAGGAACCCCTTTTTCGTGAATTTATTTAGTCCAAGATCTTACGTGAATAATCCGTGTATTTGAGCATCAATACGCTCTACGATCTCTGAAAAATCTTCTGGGTTAGCGACAAAGTCTTTATCGTTTACATCTATAACTAACAGTTTGCCTAGGTCATAATTACTGATCCATTCGGTATAATGCTCGTCAAGGTTTTTGAGGTAGTCTAACCGAATGGCGTTTTCATATTCACGTCCTCTTTTCTGTATCTGACTGACTAACTTCGGCATATCAGCTTTTAGATAGACCAATAAATCCGGTGGCTGTACGTGCTGAATCATTGAACTGAAAAGGGTGAGATAAGTGCCATAATCGCGCTCATTTAAGAATTTGGATTTTCGAAGGTTGGCAGCAAAGATGTAGGCATCTTCATAGATCGTTCGGTCTTGGATAGTCGAACTGGAGCCCTCTTGTATTTTTTTTACTTGAGCAAAACGGCTATTCAAAAAATAGACTTGTAGATGAAAAGACCATTTTTCCATGTCTTCATAGAAATCTGCTAAGTATGGGTTTTGATCCACAGACTCAAATTCTACATCCCAACCGTAATGATCTCCTAATTTTTTGGAAAGTGTCGTTTTTCCAGAACCGATATTACCACAGATAGCTAAATACATAAGGCAAACTTATAAGTTACAGATGAGTGCTTAGTCACTAGGCAAAAAAAAACCTGCAGGTGAGTGCAGGCTTTCAAACTAGGTTAGGTAATAAAAATCAATCTGTCCAAGTATCTACTTCAGCTTGTGGTATCGGCAAGATGAATTTTGGATCTAAAGGATCACTCCCAGCTATTTCTACATCCAGATATAAGCTTCGTCTTTTTAAATCATGAAATAAGATTCCTTCATACATGAATTCACGATTTCTCTCAAGCACTAAGCTATCATAGAATGCATCTGCATCTGCGAAATCTGCCACGTTCAGCTGATTAAGACCTGCTCTGGTTCTGATTCTATTCAAATCTTCCAAAGCGGTAGCATTTATATCAAGTGTTTGCTCAAAGATTGCTTCGGCACGGGTTAGATAAACTTCGGCCAATCTTAAAACAGGAATTACCTTATCTGCTGTCATAAATTTAGAAGAAGAAATGGCACTTGTATTCAAAACGTTCGTATAAAATGCCGTATTGATGTCTGTGGCTCTAGTTGACTCGTCAACCTCATCATCTACAGTTCCGCGCAAGTCGTTGGCAGCAAACAATGGGCTACTGACTATGAACGAAGAATTGAGGGAGAACTCCAATATTCTCATGGTACCAATTCCACTTTCAGTCAAAGAGGAAAAGTGATTGGCTAACCCAGTTCCTGTAGATCGATCACCAGTTGTATTGGCCTGAGTTTGTTGTACAGCGAGTATATCTTCAGTTGAGTTGCTATTATTATTGAACGCTAACAATGGAGAACTTACAAGTGAAAATGGTCCGGAAATAACCTCGTCAGCATAAGCTTCGGCTTCCTCAAAGTCACCTTTTTGCATGGCTACTCTCATGAGATAGGCTTGGCAGGCATAGTATGAGATTCTTGTACCATTGGTGCCAGAAGCTTGCAACATTGATGAAGCACTAGTCAGGTCAGTTTCTACTTGAGTATAAACTTCTTGCACAGTAGCAAGTGTAGGCGTTACAATATCTCCCACTGTAATGATCGGCTCAGTCAATAAAGGAATCGTCTCAACATTCAGCGATGCTCCTCCCTCTTCATACTGTGGCCCCCAGAGTCTTACCATTTCGAAGTAAAGAATTCCCCTAATCGCCAGACACTCCCCTTGGATTCTAGATTTCACTGTTGCATCACTGACATTTTCAATGTTCAAGAGGATGTTATTGACGGTATTTAGTACCTCATAAGCCCTTCTCCAGTTCTGCTCTACTCTCAAATTGGTTTTGAGAATATCCTTATCTATAAAATCTGAATAAGGTGGAGCATTCACATCATCCCAAGAAATCTCGTTGGCATTTCTTCGTGCCATCAGCGTTGGGAAAAGTTTGAAATCTCCACCAAGGAGTTCACCACCTCCTGAGCCATCATAGATTCCCATGAGGTTGTAGTAAGCGCCATTCAGTATTTTTTCGATATTCTCCTGATTGGTCAGAATGTCCCCACTGATCGTGTTTTCAGCATCTATGTCTAGTAAATCTTCACACGAGATCATTCCACCTAGTGCGAAGATTAGCGTGAATAATTTCAAATATTTCATTGCGGTATTTTTAGTGCTTAAAGTCTTCATCTTACAGTCCGATTTTAATACCTGTCATAAAAATCTTAGGCTGTGGTGCCGTGAAATTGTCAATACCACGGCTTATATTTTGACCAATCACCCCATCGAGTGGATCGAAGTAACTCACATCCGGATCATAACCGGTGTAGTTCGTAAGTGTGAATAAGTTCGTAGCACCGATATAAATGCTTGCATATTGTAGCCCCATATTATCTACAGGGATGTTATAACTCAGCGTGATCGTTTTCAATCGGATATAGCTTCCATCCTGCAACCAGCGAGTAGAAGGAAATGTGTTTTCTTGGAAAGGATCCAACACTGGGTATTTTGCATCGTCCCCTACGGCATACCACCTGTCATCCTGACTTTCTAATTGTCCAAGATTTAGTATTCCACTATTCGCTAAAAACTCTCCTGTTTCGAAGTAGAGCTCATTACCCTGAACAAATTGGATCATCGCAGAGAGTTCAAAGTTTTTGTATCGCAGAGAGTTGATTAAACCACCAAAAAAGTCTGGGTTAGGATCGCCCACTACTTGTCTCGGTGCGCTTTCCCAGTCAGTTGTCGTCCCCCCTAGCATATTGTCATAAAGCCCTTCCCCTGTAATGGCGTCTACCCCCACATATTTTCTCATATAAAACACTCCAGCAGCTTCTCCTTCTCGGAATGCGTTCACCCCTACTACCAGATCAGCACCACCCAAATCGGTAACAGTATTTGTGTTGAAACTCATATTGAAATCCGTCGACCAGGAAAAATCTCCAGATTCAAAGTTGATGGTACTTAGATTCAATTCGATTCCTTTATTCTCCATGGCTCCTACATTCTTCAATACTGAAGAGAATCCACTTGTTTGTGAGACGGGCACAGGAAATAAAAGATCTGTAGTTGTTTTATTGTAGTAATCAACTGAACCACTGATTCTGTCTCCAAAAATTCCGAACTCCAATCCGACATTTAGTTGAGCGGTGGTTTCCCACCTCAAAGCAGGGTTCGCAAGATTGGCGAGACGCAAACCGTCGGCAGCATCGCCGTACCGAACGTTGAAGTAGTTACTTCGATAAAGGAAATCATCACTCGGAGTGTTACCAACCAGACCGTAAGATGCCTTCAGTTTCAAAAAGCTGATCTGGCTAATTCCGTCCATGAACGATTCATTGCTTACATTCCAACCTGTGGATACAGCAGGGAAAAAACCATATCGATTATCAGCTCCAAATTTGGATGAACCGTCTAATCTTCCGCTTACTTGGAAGACGTATTTGTCCATGATAGAGTAGTTGAATCTACCGAAAGATGACACAAATCGACTCGCTGATCCAGGGATATCCACCACTGTCAATGAAGTGTTTGATTCTGGTAAATCTTTCAAATCTGAGACACTATTGATGTTGGCAACCCGATAGTCTGCGGTGGCTTCTGACTCTTGGAAAGACACACCCAGCATGGCTGAGAAGCTATTGTCTTCACTCAAGTTAGGCTGGTAAGTAGCCCAACCATTGAATATATAATTTTGAAGGTTTTGCTCACCAAATTGCGATCTTCCCGTAAGTGCGCCATCTCTTGTCTCAGGACCATTTCTGATCTCTTGACGAGAAGCGTTATAATCCACCC
This sequence comes from uncultured Marinoscillum sp., assembly GCA_964351885.1. Classification (GTDB taxonomy): domain Bacteria; phylum Bacteroidota; class Bacteroidia; order Cytophagales; family Cyclobacteriaceae; genus Marinoscillum. Next base: position 22,618 of record CAYGPP010000041.1, on the reverse strand, counting down.
CTCCATTCATGTCTATCGTCAGTACATCTGAGAGATCATATTTGAGTCCGAGATTGGCTACTACGCTATTGTTGAAGGCAAGATTGTCAGAGAAGTTAACTTCAGTTAGGGGGTTATATTCTAGTTTTCTTACGATTAATCCGTAGTTATCCGCTTTGCTATATCCGTCAGATGGCGGTAAAACGATCGCCTGTAATGGAGCTCCCAAATCCTGATCTTCTTTTAGTCGATAGTCCTTGGAGTAGAAATAATTGACGTTAAGGTTAGCAGAAAGCTTCTCAGAAACTTTACTGTCCAAAGACATGGAAGCATTGATTCGATCAAATTTGTTACCAATCAAAATTCCCTCTTGACCTGTATAAGAGACCGATCCAAAATAGCCCAGCGCTTCAGTTCCTCCTTGTAGGCTGACATTCGCTCTATGAGAAGTAGCTGTTCTGAATACTTCATCTTGCCAGTCCGTATTATAGGTCAATGAATCATAGAAGTTAGGCATGTTCACTGTGGAGCCATTTGGTAATTCGATGATGTCACGATTGGCTCCTTCCTGAGCTTCCCAAGCGATCAATCTGTCTTTAGTGATTTGCTGATCCAAGGACAATGAGCGTAAGGTGTATTCGATCACCTGCTGGTTGTACTGTTCTGGAGAGTACATATCGAGCATTCTTGGTGTTTGGCTTACGCCGAATTGATAGTCCGCATCTACTTTCATTTTGCCAGACCCACCCGACTTGGTAGTAATTAATATTACACCATTTGCAGCCCTTGCTCCAAACATTGCTCCGGCAGAAGCATCCTTCAAGATCTCCAGCTTGGCGATATTAGAAGGATTGATATTGGACTGATTGCCAGAGGTCAATGGCACGCCATCTATAACATATAGGGGCTGGTTAGATGCTGATAGGGAAGAACCACCTCTAATTCTCACGGTAGTTCCTTCTCCAAGTTTACCGCTACTGTTTTGTACGAACATCCCAGTGGTTTTTCCTTGATTGGCTTGCTCCAAATTAATGAGTGGTGATGGGCTGACATCATCAGTCGAAATAGATGACACACTACCTGTCATTTCACTTTTGGACTGAGAGCCAAAGCCTACAGAAGTAGATTCATCGCTCTTGGACTTTCCTGCTTTCAGGTTCACGGAGAGTTCTGTTTTTCCACCGAGAAAAATTTTCTGTGTACTGAAACCTTCGGCATTAATAATTACAGTTTCATAACCATCTGCCAAAGGAAGCTTATACGATCCGTCAGCACCTGACATGGTTGAGACATCAGAACCACTTAATTTGATAGTAGCTCCAGAGATGGGTTGATTGGTCTTATTATCAATGATTTTACCCCGCAATAATAACTCTTGTGCCCAGCTGAATTGAATTGCAAGAATGAATACAAGACCTAAGTATAGTTTTTTCATATATCATTTAATTAGTCGGCTGCTTAAAAATAGGCAGAAAGCGACTCGTAAAATAGCATAACCAGTGCATTATGCTTTAAATCCTTTAAATTCTAAAGCGATGGCAGTTTTTTTTATCAATATACCATGAAGGCGGTATATGATCGTTTCTGTTATTATAATATTTTTGGATCGTACAAAAATCTTGACCGATGAAGACTCCACACAAAAAAATCAACCTCCTCTTAATTTTGTTATGCTTGTTCACTCAAATGGCTTATTCCCAAGCTAGCGTGATGATAGTAAACCCTAATGGGAATGAAGAATTGAAATTTGGAGAACAGTTCACTATTCAATGGAAAAACACTGAAATGGGGACTAGCGACAGATTCTATGCCTACTATTCTGTTAGTGGCGGGGGGTTCACGGCGATATTAAATAATTTTTTACCCTCACAGTTTAGTCAAAGTGGGGACACGCTGAGCTACAACTGGACTGTCCCAGATTTAGGTAACAACCTTGATTCAGAAGTAAGAATTAGAGTGCTCAACAATACTCAAAGTGTATCTGACACCAGCGAAATATTTCGAGTTTACTATGAGCCAGTGGTAGATATCCAAACTCCTAATGGGACAGAGGAATTGAAATTTGGAGATAATTATACAATCAGTTGGTTGAACGC
>CAYGPP010000041.1:0-20443 GCA_964351885.1 uncultured Marinoscillum sp. | reverse complement strand
CGTTGAGCTACAATTGGACTGTCCCAGACTTTGGTAATAACCTTGACTCAGAAGTCAGAATTAGAGTACTCAACAATACACGTCGAGTATCAGACACAAGTGAGGTTTTTAGAGTTTACTATGAACCAGCAGTTGATATCCAAACTCCTGATGGGACAGAGGAATTGAAATTTGGAGATAATTATACAATCAGTTGGTTGAACGCTGATATGACACCTAGTGATAGATTTTATGTTTACTATTCTATAGATGGAGGAGCCTTCACAGCGATATTGAACAATTTTTTACCATCTCAACTCAGCCCAAGCGGAGACACGTTGAGCTACAATTGGACTGTCCCAGACTTTGGTAATAACCTTGACTCAGAAGTTAGGATTAGGGTGCTCAATAATACTAGACAGGTATCTGATACGAGCAAAGTATTTCGCATTTATTATGAGCCTATTATAGAAATAATATCTCCGAGTCCAGGAGAATTTTTGTTGCCGGGAAGCTCCAAAGCAATAACATGGATTAATGGAGATCTGACAAGCAGCGATCATTTTTTCTTTTATTATTCTGTAGATGGAGGTGGATTTTCCAATTTCTCAAATGCTCGTCATTCGCAGCTATCAAATAGCGGCGATACCTCGACCTTCAACTGGACGCTTCCTAATATTGAAAGCACTAATGTGAAGATCAGGATCTTAAATAACAGTCGTGCGATTTCCGATACTACATACTCGTTTTCGATTTGTACGACTTGCCCAGCAGTAGCACTTTATACACCAAATGGTGGTGAGGTTCTTGCTATTGGCAGTCAAGTGGAAGTAGGCTGGAACACTGGAGATGCTTGGGTAGGAACCGACAATGTGAAAGTGGAGTACTCTCTCAATGGTGGAGCTACGTTTGAAAGCACGGCCATTTTTGATGGGACTTATGCTGAGATCACAGACAATAAGATTTTGTGGACAGTTCCGGATGTGGAGACTACTACAGGTATCGTCAGAGTCAGCAATATCACTCAAGGGCTCAATGATGTGAGCAATGCCTCATTTACGATTACAACCCCTCCCGCTATTCCTACGGAACTCACGGCCATTTCTACAGTGAGTTCCGGGACGGTTGTTCTTTCATGGACTGATAACGCTACCAACGAAACCAATTATAATGTTCAATATTCAACGAACAATGTCACGTGGCAAGCTTGGGCTAATAACCTTGGTGTAGATGCCAACACATACACAGCTTCTAGTGTTAGTAATGCTGGCTATTGGTGGAGAGTCACCGTAGTATCTAGTGCATTTACCACTTTCTCTGATGCGGTTTTCGCAGGAAATTACTCCAACGCATCTCGTGCTATTTCTCTAGACGGTACAGATGATGCGGTAGTTTTAAAAGACTCTACTGCCTTCGATTTCGAGACAGGAGACTTTACTATCGAAGCATGGATTAATCCTAATGACCTGAGTAGTGATCACGCAATCGTATCAGATTATAACAATACGCCTAGCAATTCCATGACCTTCTTTACCAATGCGAATGGAGGATTGTCTGCTTACATAGGCGCCAATGCCACAGACCTTTCGTCAGAAGACAGCATATTAAGCACCAATAAGTGGGATCATGTGGCCTTGACTAGAGCGGCAGATAGCGCATTTCTTTACTTGAATGGTAATAGAGTAGCACATATAGCTGGATTGTCAGCAAGATCGTTGAGCTCTAGTTTTAATATGACCATTGGTAAGCAACCATCTGGCGCAGCATATTCTTTCAATGGTCAAATAGATGAGGTGAGAATCTGGAATACGGCTGTCAGCGATGCGGATTTGTTGACCAATTACTTCACTCAGCTCAATGGCGATGAAACAGGACTGTTGGCTTATTATCAAATGAATCATACTGCTGGGTCAGCCATTGCAGATAAAACTTCTAATAAGCATTCAGCTGATTGGGTTGGCTCTTCAAGTGGTGTAACTACGCCAAGCTGGGTGAGTTCTCAAGCATTGGTAGATAATTTACCACCAGCAGTTCCTACCGATTTAGTCATTTTGCCTAACCAAACAGGAGGCATAGACTTCACATGGACAGACAATGCCATCAACGAAACACAATACAGCATTCAATATTCTACCGACAAAAACAGCTGGTTTGCATGGACCAATAACTTGGGAGTAAATATCAATAGCTTTTCTATTGCTAGCCTAAACAATATAGGCTATTGGTGGCGAGTGGTTGTTACCAATGGGGTTTTCACCAATTATTCGGAAGAATTATTCAAAGGGAATTTCACCAATGCAGGTAGGGCGATATCTCTTGACGGGGCAGATGCGATCACCATTAGAGATTCTACAGCTTTTGATTTTGGTACAGGAGATTTCACAATAGAAGCCTGGATCAACACCAATGATTTATCAGCAATACATACCATCATTTCAGATTTCAACAATACAAGCGCAGGTTCCATGCGACTACTCACTACAGCAAACGGTGAGCTTGCAGCCTCTGTGGGGAGTGAGACTTTTGATGTGATTTCACCTGAGGGAGTATTGGAAATCAATAAATGGGATCATGTAGCGCTTACCCGTGCAGCGGATAGTGCATTCCTACACCTCAATGGTAAAAGGGTGGCCGCTACAGGCGGAATGGCTGCAAGAGCATTGACCTCAGAAGCCAACATGACTATTGGAAAACAGGCATCGGGCACTGAGTTTTATTTCAATGGTCAGATAGATGATGTCAGAATTTGGAATGTTGCAAGGTCTAGTGAGGAAATTTCAACCAACTATTTCACACCGCTCAATGGAGATGAAACGGGACTAGTCGCTTATTATCCTTTGAATCACCAAGCAGGAACAATAGTTGACGACCAGAGCACTAACGATTACAAGGCCGACTGGGCAGGAAGTGGTGCTCCATCTTGGGTCAATTCTCAGGCACTTGTCAATAATGAACCACCATTGCCACCTACAGACTTTGTGGGAGTTGTTGGGCAAAACGCGAGCACCATTGAGTTTACTTGGACAGACAATGCAACTAATGAGACTTGGTATTCAGTGGAGTATTCCACAGACAAAGTGAATTGGACAGCTTGGACATTGAATTTGGGGGCTGATGTTACTACTTACACCACAAGCAACTTCAGCAATGCGGGCTATTGGTTTAGGATAAGAGTTAGCACTGGTGTGATTGATGCGTATTCTGAAGAGATTTTCCGAGGAACCTTTACCAACGCTTCTCGAGCTCTTTCATTGGATGGCACAGATGATGAAGTAGTCATTTCAGATTCTACAGCCTTTGATTTTGGAACAGGAGATTTCACAATGGAAGCATGGATCAATTCCAATGACCTTTCAAATACCCATACAATTATCTCGGATAGAAATGGAAGTGCTACGGGCTCTATGGGGCTCTATACCACTCAAGGAGGTGGTTTGGCGGCAATTATTGGCAGTGAGGTTTTCGATGTAGAAGCTTCGGATAAAATGGTGGCTAACAAATGGTATCATACTGCTGTGGTTCGCAAGGCTGACAGTGCATTCCTATTTCTAAATGGAAGAAGAATTGCCTCGAACACTGGGCTATCAGCAAGAGCGTTGAATTCGGAAGTGAATCTTACCATTGGTAAACAACCATCAGGAACGCCCCTTTATTTCAATGGTCAAATAGATGAAGTTAGGATTTGGAGTACGGCTAGAAGTGACACAGCTATGCAAGCAAACTATTTGTCTCTACTAAAAGGTGACGAAACAGGCCTAGAAGCGTATTATCAGATGAATCATCAGGCGGGAGTCAGCATTTCGGACCAATCTGTGAATAATAGAGAAGCGCTATGGACAGGACCAGCAGGTGGGTTTAATACTTCTCGTTGGGTCGCTTCACAAGCGCTTATTGACAACACACCTTTCGTAGATATTTCGTTACCTACCGCGGAAGTATTCTGGGAAGTTGGGACAAATCAAATTGTGCAATGGACTAGAACCAACTTCCTCACAAACGATAACATCGAAATCAGACTGAGTGCTGATGGCGGACTTACGAGCGGTGTGCTGAGCCAAGGGATTAGCAACAACTATAACTGGAGTGGAACAATTAGCAGGTTCTCATTGACAGTGCCAGATAGTATATCCACAGAGGCAAGAATCATAGTAGTCAATACCACTCAAAATGTATCTGACACTACAGAGATATTTGAGATTGGAACTGTCAACCGGAGTATCAGCATACTCACTCCAAACGGCGGGGAGACCTTGATACAGGGAGAAACTACCCCGATAAAGTTTGAGGTAGAAGGACTTTTGGCGACTGATTTTGTTGCTATTCAGTTGAGCTTGGATAGTGGAGCCTCTTTCTTCTCCACTATTGCTAATGCTCGGTTATCACAATACCCAGATAGCACATACAACTGGAATACAAATGCAGCGGTTTCAGACCGAGCTATGTTGAGAGTAGTGGTTTCCAGTTATGGATTGGCGGACACTACAGATGCAGTATTTAGTGTAATTGAAGCACCAACAGCTCCTGTTTACAGCAATCTTTCTGCTAATATTATTGGAGATGATTTTGAATTTTCTTATAGAATGTCTGAGCCGGGAACTGGATATATGGTCATTTTGCCAAATGGTAGCACTACGCCAACCGGTGAGCAAATAAAAGCTGCAGCTCTTGGGGAATCAGCTATTGAAGGACAGCTGGCTTTTGCATCTTATGATTATTCAGACATAGAACAGACAGCCACTCAAAGTGGAAGCGCAGGTTTCATGAGACAGTCAGTTTATGATATCTATCTGAGTGCCGAAGACGCTGAAGGCGAATTGAATCCTGGACAAACGATTCAGAACGTTTTTGCCAATTTCACGCCATTTGAGCAAGATTCCATAGACGTCAATAGAATCTATCAGCTAATGAACGGTGAAAGTTGGCTGAATACCGCCGAAAGATGGGATACGTTGGCCATAGCTGCAAGACCGGAAATCACCGTGGCTCAAGACAGAATTGTAGGATTAGATTTATCCGAAAAAGGATTGACTGGAGGGTTTACCACGGTCATAACCCTGTTGGATTCACTTCAGACTCTTGATCTAAGTAATAATTCTCTAGAGGCGATTCCAAACATGAACCAGATGGCAGCTTTAACCAGTCTGAATGTGGCCAATAACAGATTGACATTTAGTGATCTATTGCTGAATGTGAATATTTATACCACCTCAGACCAGTACAGCCCTCAGGCCGAGCTGTTGGCTAGAGATAGTTTGGCCCTACCAAAAGGAAGTACCTACTCTTTTTCGCTATCTCTATTTGGACAAGGGAATGTGTATTCATGGAATGTAGATTATTATAAAACCTACGAAAGAAGCTTTGAGGAATTAACAGAAATCCAATACTCCAATCTTCGATTGACCAATCTGGATTTTGAAAATATGGGAACTTACTACCTAGAAGTAACCAACCCTGCTTTACCTGATTTAACGCTTTCTACTGGTAGAATCCAAGTATGGGCTACAGCTACTTTGACTATTGACATCAAAGGAGAAAATGACTTACCGCTTGCAGCAGGAGCTGCATATGCCTTGAGGAATAGAGGACCAGGATTGCCGTATGATAGTATTCCGAAAATCAACGGTCTTCAGAATCCGGCGGGACTACAATTCACAAACGGAAAGGCAGTCTTCCAAAATCTACTCTTAGGAGAATATTTGATAGCCATCAGAGCTGACCCAACCAAGTATCTACCAACATATTACACTAATACCTACTTATGGGAAGAAGCGGATAAGTTGGACTTCAAAGACAATTTGTCCCAGCAGATGTCTATGACTCTTGTTCCTCGTGAGCTTACTGAAGCCGATGGTCAAGGAAATATTACGGGAGGTATTGAGGCTGATTTTGGGGAAGACTCTGAAGAAGGAGGAAGAGTTAATGCAAGACGAAAGGTTAAGAAGGCGGGTTGTTCTATGCGAAGGTTCGTGATAAGCGGACGTACAAATGAAGATGTTTATGAATTGATCGCATATGTAGAATCGGATGATGAAGGACGATTTAACTTTGATTTTCTACCAGAGGGGACTTATCGATTCAATATTGAATTTCCAGGTATCCCGATGGATCCAGAATCATTCGTCGAGTTTGTAATAGGAGAAGGCGGAGCAAACAAGTTTGTTTTGGAAGCTACCATTACCGAAGATGGTATAGCAGTGGAGCGAATTATCACACTTGGCTATAGTGATTTGGAAGCGGATCAATTCAAGGTCTTCCCTAATCCAACAACCGATAGACTATTCTTGAGCTTCCCATCTGAGAATGAACTAAATGTACAGATCATATCGGTTTCAGGACAAGTGGTATTAGAGAAACAAACCCAATTCATGGATACTCAAATAGAATTTGAAACGGTAAATCTGGAAGAAGGTGTGTACTTCATGCAAGTGCTGGATAGGAATGACTCGTCTAGAAAAATTACTTATAAGGTCATAGTAAGGCATTAGACTTTGTGGAACTAAGGTTTCAATAACTATCAGGTCTCGTCATATGAGGAGACCTTTTTTGTTCGTCTTTGCGAGTGCAATAAGGCATCCTAAGCCGGCTAGAGTGTCAGACTACTTCCGCTAAGCTCCCAGTGGTGGCAAGTGGATAAGGCCACTAAACCTAGTGACTTGATCATGTTTCCAACATTAACACATTACCACCAACTCCCAACGAAAAGCCCAGCGCCACTTGAGAGAATAGTTCGTGATACCAGCTTTGACTAGGATGTTTTTAAGTTCTGCTTTGGTAAATCCTCTAGCTACTGAAACCGCCGCATCATTTTGTACCATATAAGACTTAGAGAACAATCTAGTAAGCCATTTAATAGAGTAATAAGCAAGTGTGTGTCGTTGTAAATCATTGACAATGATCGCAACTTTGGCTTGTTGTCGGAATGAGTCAAACAGTCCGATGAGATGATCTTCTGTGAAATGATGAAGAAACAGGCAACAGTGAATCACATCGAAGGTCTGCTTTTGAAAACTTACCGAAAAGATGTTTTCGCATTTGGTCTCTATGTTTGGAAACGCAGAAGTATTGCTCTTGGCATAATCGACAATATGCGGATTAGCATCAATTCCAGTGAAATGGATTTTATGATTGTCTTTCAGCGCAATTCTTGCCATTTGCTTGACTATATCTGCCCCACCACAACCCAAATCAGCAAGTGATTTGATATCATATTTTTTAAGTAGGCTTTTGAATACAGAAAGACTGATCTGATTACCACCAAGTTTCCGATTGATATAATCTAGTTCACGCAGCGTCTGACCAATAACTTCTCCTGAGATCTCAAGATCATCCATGATCTCTTCCTCATAAGATCTTATTTTAAGATTCATGGCAGCTTCACGGTAAGGAGGAGGCTTTCCAGCGTTAAGCCAGGCCCAAATGCAAAGGAGAGGATTTTGTCTTCTTGGTTTTTGGGCGCAAGTCTTTGGAGGATGGATTTGAGCACAAAAAGTACTGTGGGTGATGACATGTTCCCGTAATTTTTTAAGACTTCATAAGCGGGTTCATTTGCCGCTTTAGAAATGTTTAATTCCTCTTCTATTACTTCCAGGATTCTTTTGCCTCCAGGGTGAATCGCAAACTGATCAATATCGTCTACCGAAAGATTAAGCTTACTTAAAAGCTTTTGGGTGAGCTCAGAAATCCCATCTTTAATCACAGCCGGCACTTCTTTGGACAGCTTCATTTCAAAACCGTAATCGCCTATTTTCCAAGCCATTGCTTCTCGGCCAGTTGGGGCTAAGTCAGCATAGAATGCGGAGAGCTCCAATTGAGAAATATCTTTTCGTTCACCTTGGACCAATACAGCCGCAGATCCATCACCGAATAGCGCATTGGAGAGGAGACTGTCTTCGTCACGATTCTTGAGGATGTGAATACTGCATAGCTCTGTTGCTACCACCAGCACATTGGCGGATTCATTGCTTTGAACTATGTGATTAGCTATTTTCAGGGCATTAAATGCTGCATAGCAACCCATAAAATTGACGGAAGTCCGCTGAATGTCAGACCGTAAGCCAAGCTGTTCCACCAAATCTATATCAAGGCCAGGGGCATACATACCTGTGCAGCTCACCGTAATGAGATGGGTGATGGATTGCAGATCGAATCCTTTCGGGATGCAATCTTTTACGGAAGCCAATGATAACTTTATGGCTTCTCGCTCATACAATCTCATGCGCTCGCCTACCTTTGGGAATGGCTCAAGCGTATCGTTTTTAGGAAAGAAAGTGAAGTCTTCGAGGTTACTGGCAAAGTCCGAAATCACAGAATGACGGTGCTGAATGCCGCTGGCTCTATAGAGAACTGATAGCAATTTTTGGCTTGGATCGTCCAGGCCAAGATGGCGAATCATAAACTCCGCAGTTGCGGTTTGGTTGATTCTGGTAGGTGGAACGGCCGTTCCTATGGATGAAATGTATGCAGGCATATATCTAGTGTAGTAATGATAACTAACTTTTGACTGTAGAGGTTGAATAAAAAATGAAAAAGTCCACATGGTTACATCTGAGAATTCCATTTTCGTTCTTTCTGGCTCCTGTATTTTTCTATGCTGTGGCCATTGCTGACGGTGTTCCAGATAGAAACTTTTGGCTCATCTTTGTCATCCTCCACTTACTACTTTACCCTGCCAGCAATGGATACAACAGCTATTTTGATAAAGATGAGGAAAGTATTGGCGGCTTGAAGAACCCCCCGAAAGTGAGCAAAGACCTCTACTATGTGTCGCTATTATTTGATGGATTAGCACTTGGTTTAGGCCTGTTTATTTCTTGGCAGTTTTCCTTGATGCTATTTGTCTATGGCTTAGTCTCTAAAGCATACAGTCATCCATTAGTCCGTTTGAAGAAGATGCCTTATTTGGGTTGGATTGCGGCAGGTGTATTCCAAGGGTATTTTACATTTCTCATGGTCGTGCTTGGATTGTCGGGTGGCGAATGGGATATTTTGACCAATGCTAAAATTCAGTTTGGCGCTACGCTAAGCACGATGTTGCTATTCGGTTCTTATCCGATGACTCAGATATACCAACACAAAGAAGACAGTGAACGAGGAGACCAGACGATTAGTATCATCTTAGGAGTATTAGGGACTTTCCATTTCACAGCCGCATTCTTTGCGCTATCTGTTTCCATGTTTGTCTGGTATTACCTGACTTACTTCACCTTGGCGGAGGCTATGGTTTTTCAGGCAGCTCTCGCTCCGGTGTTGATCTATTTTGCTACTTGGTATTGGAAGGCTAGGAAGGATCGGTCTCAAGCAGACTTTGATCATACAATGAAGCTGAACCTGGTATCCAGTCTTTGTCTGAATGGATTTTTTATCTGGCTTTGGCTTAGCTAAATGGAGTCCCGTGAGTTTGTCGAATCAATAGATTCCTAACAGGCTTCAGGTATTTACCTATCCCCACAGCAATCTCTGAAGTTGCTCTGCCACCAAATAATCCCTGTATCTGGCGACCAGCCCACAGCCTAGTGGCAAATAGGTTATTCCATATTTCTGTGTATTCAAACTCAATTTTAGGTAAATCAAAGCCATCCTTTTTTCTATGCTTGATGATTGTCTCGGACAAATTTTTCGCAGAATGGATGGCCATAGCCATGCCATTCCCGCAGAGAGGGGTGATCATACCTGCGGCATCTCCAGAGATTAATACATGATTGTGCACAGGTTCTTTTTTCACGAAAGTGACTTCATTGATAACTTCTGGTTTATCGAATAGGAAATCACTGTTGGCAAACAAGGTCTTCAGATGTGGATTTTTGAGTAAGATTTTTTGTTCCATTTCTGGAATGCTGCCATACTTTTTGATTTGATCTCGGTGCGTCAGATAGCAAGTATTGAATTGTTCATTTTCGATTTTGCTCACCCCACAGTATCCACCTTCAAAATTGTGTAGTGCAATGAGATCCGAAGGAAAATCAGTTTTGATGTGATACTTCACACCCACATAAGGTGATCGCTTGTTGATGAAAGATCGATCTAATGTTTTGTCAAGTTTGGCACGTTTACCATGTGCCGCGATGACTAGCTTTGATTCGTAATTAGCTTGATTGGTCGAAACTGAGAATGTTTCCTCATGGTAAGAAATATCCGTCGCTTTGGTATTTTCCATTACTGTGACTCCACTTTGTCTCGCCTTATTGATCAACCACATATCATAAACATATCGACTAATTCCAAAACCACCCAAATCCAGAGTGGAGCTAAATGAGTTTCCAGAGATGGCGGTGAGCTGTAACCTTTCGATTCTTGACGGTTCCAGTTCAGAGGGGAATAAGTCGTGTTTTTCGAGAAAAGGTAGAACTTCATTAGAGAGGTATTCTCCGCATACCCGATGAAAAGGATAAGATTTTGCTTCCATTAATACCACGTCCATACCAGCCCGTGACAGCAAGATGCTATTGACAATCCCTGATAAACCACCACCGACTATGATTACATCGCGCATTTAAGAGTACTTATTTTGTAAACAAACTCCAAGATTAGATCATTCGTTTCAGACGAAGGACTTTTTTGATTTTCCTATTGCTACGAGCTACAATTATGACCACTTTGAGACCGTGCTTTCTTCTCAAAAGGGCGTTGATTTCAGAGATAGAAGAGTTGTATAAGTTCATATTGTTTATCTTAAGAATAAGATCCCCTTCACGTAACCCAGAGTTGGCTGCAGGACTATGTGGCATTATCCTATTGATAATTAAACTGTCCAATTTTTTTCCTTCTGCATTCAAAATCATTCCACTCATATTGAATTCAAAAGGTTCTCTGTAGGTACTCCCTTTTCTGACATACATCATTTCGTTGTTGTAATCAAAAGTCACTTTAGTTCTTGTGAGAATCTCTCCCCCTAGTGTGCCGTGTCTTGACCCCCGCTTGATTGCTTGGATATAGGCACCTGGCAATGGGAATGACGACAAGACATCATCAAATCGCAGATCAGCAAATTCACAGGAACTCATTCTTCCAAGAAAACCGGGAATTTCACCTCCCAGACCTTTACCTAATCTTGTTTTGATTAATTTTTTTGGTAGTTGGAGGTTTTGGCTTTTACTGACATCTAGTAGTAAGGAATGACTGGCCCCAGTATCTACCATTAGTTTTAGTGAATTTTGTTTGTCATTTTGAGTGACATTGATATAGATATATGGTTTTGCATCTATTATTTCCATGGGAATCGCCGTATCAGCTCTTCTTGGCCTATAAAACTCAGGGTCGTAAATCGTGATAAGGCCCTCATCATAATCGATACTTACAATAAACCTATTGAATATGTCATAGCCTAAAATGCCATAGATTTCTTCTCCTAGATTTTTGCTTAACTCTAGGTAGTCATCCTTTAGTACGAGCATATTGAGATTTTTGGCTTCAATACCTCCAGAAAGGCTTAAACTAATCCCAGTTGCCACATATGCTTGAAGAGAATCTTCGATTCCAGGCGCTTGAAGATCGATTTCTCTTACATAGTTAAGTGAAAGGATATCTCCAAAAAGCTTCTCAGTAAGAATAGCCGTTTCCGCGCCGGTATCTAGTACAAATTTTAAGGTCACCATTCGATTAATAGTGATCGGTATCACTATCAGGTTACTAAATCTTTCGAATGGAATCTCCACTCTTCTGGCTCCTTCTGGGAGATAAAAGCCAATTTTCTGCTGCGCTAAGGCCTCATTGATTAGTAAGCCCGCGAAGAAAAAAATTGTCAGGTGTAGCCTTACAAATAATGATGACAGTTTTTTCGGCATATAATGAGAAACAACAGTACGTAACCAGTCCCTATTCGAGGAAGCGATGAGTCCAAGTAAATTACCAAATCTGCAATACTCAGGTATTGGAAGCTAGTCAAAGAGATTGGTAATATCCTCCTTGCTCAGGCTCTTCACAAAGCTTTCCTCGATAGTAATTAAGTTTTTCGCTAATTTCAACTTAGACTCCTGAAGCTTCAAGATTTTTTCTTCCACCGTATCTCTTGCTATAAACTTGTAAGTGAAAACTTTGTTGGTTTGCCCGATTCTATGAGCTCTATCTACAGCTTGTGCTTCTATGGCAGGGTTCCACCAAGGATCGAGCAAGAAGACGTAATCTGCTTCTGTAAGGTTCAACCCCAGACCACCTGCTTTGAGCGAGATGAGAAATACCCGCACCTCTTCGTTGTTCTGAAATTTCTCTACCTCAGCTTTACGGTCTTTTACAGATCCATCTAAGTATGAATATGGCGTTTTCTCGTCTTTTAAAAACTGTTCAATAATCTTTAAGTGCTTGACGAATTGACTAAAGATGAGGATTTTGTGATCCTTACCTAATGCATTGGTCACCATATGGCGGATATCCTCAAACTTTCCAGAGTCTCCTTCATATTCTTGATCAACCATCAAAGGATGGTTGGCGATTTGTCTCAAGCGGGTTAAACCTTGCAGTAGGATCATTTGAGATTGCTTCAAGCCATCATTGGCTATAAGATCCAATATCTTGTTTCTGAAGGCACTTTTTTCTGTGTCGTAATACGCTCTTTGGCTTGGCGAAAGATCACAATAATGGACGTTCTCTACCTTTTCTGGCAGATCTTTCGCTACTTGAGTTTTCTCTCTCCTCAGAATGAATGGCTTGATCAAGGCGTTAAGCCTTCTCATTTTGTGCTCATCCCGACGCTTCTCGATTGGAATCTGATACTCTTTTTTGAAAAACTTTTGACTTCCCAAGAGTCCAGGATTGACAAAGGACATTTGCGACCAAAGATCCATTGTGCTGTTCTCTATCGGAGTACCAGATAAGATGAGCTTCCTCCTTGACCTTAACTCACGCACTGATTTAGAGACTATCGAATCAGGGTTCTTAATCGCTTGAGATTCGTCCAAAATGATGTAATTAAAGTAGAACTGGCCGAGTAGTTCCGTATCTATTCTAGTAATCCCATAGCTGGTCATCACGATATCATATTGACCAAAGCGCTCTGGATTTTTTTCTCGATTAGTACCCGTATACGTCAATATCCGGAGCTTAGGAGCGAATTTCCTAGCTTCCATTTCCCAATTGTAGATCAAGGAAGTCGGCATCACCAAGAGACTTGTAGAGCCATCTTCTTTCTCTTTTTCACCTTGCAATAGTGCCAGTGTTTGCACGGTTTTACCCAAACCCATATCATCAGCTAGGCACCCACCAAATCCATATTGATTGAGGAAGGCTAGCCAATTGTATCCGGCTTGCTGATACGGCCTTAGTATCCCTTTGAAATTTGTAGGAAGAATGGTTTCTTCTATTTCATCAAAGTCGAGCAGCTTCTCCAGTTTTCGAGTCATCGCTACTCTGGCATGATTGCTATCTTTGAGATCTTTGACTAGAGAGACATGAATTTTATTAAGCGTTATATTCTCTTGTTGCTCAGAGAAGGCAAACAAGTCGCTGTATTCTGTCACCCAAGTATCAGGAATCACAGCAAATTCTCCATTGGGAAGCCTAAACTCCGTTTTGTTATCGAGGATATACTGTCTGATTACCACAAAAGGTATTTCAAACTCACCAAAGTTGATGACTGCTTTGATGTCAAACCAATCAATGTTTTCAGTGATCTCCAGGTCAAATTTTGTATCACCTACGAAGTATTTTTTTATCCCTTGATCTTTCTGATCTATTTCAAATCCGCGCTCTTTTAAGGTGTCCAAGTTTCGATTGAGCCAAGATATTGCAGTGGTTTTATTGAGAGTTGATCTGGAACTCTTCAAGATTAGACCAGTCTCATTGAGTAATTCGAGAAGAGCCTTTTCCTGATTGGAATCCCTAGTCACTCGATGGAATACATAGTCATCATTATTTTTTTCTACGGAGACACTCACTTTTTTGAGCTTGTCTGCTTTGTAATTATATGTTCCGTATTTGAAACTCAGCTCAAAAAGAATCTTGGAGGCATCACCTTCGCTGCTTGCTTGCGGTTGATCAAACAATGATCCAGTGGATTGCTGTGCCTCTGCTAATTCTGAAAAAGAAAGTACAGGAGTAGGTTTGAGGTACTCAGACTTGATCTCAAACCCTTGGGCATAGACATCAAACGATGCGATTAGCGGCGCGACAAATTTTTTGTAATAAGTCTCTTCTACATTCTTAGGTATGAGAATAAACTTCTTATTGAAAAAGGGTTTGAGCTTGCTTCCATTGACATCTTTTTTGAACGTGAACAGTTGATCTTCCACCACCATCCATCCCGGTTCTTTGCACAGGAGATAGCTGCCATTTTGGTAGATATGAACTTTCTCATCATTGAGCTTGATCGTAGGAAAGTAATGAGTGTTCTCTTCGTTTCTCCTGAAGTGGAAGAGTACGGTCGCTTTTTCGTCTGAAATCTTGACTTCCTTCCAAGTAGGTTCTCCATCCTTGCCCATTTCGAATAGGCGCTTACCCTCAATAAGTGAGAGGACTTTTGATCGCCTGATCTCGAGATATCGGTCGATCTCTCCTTGCAATACTTTGTCCCCTGTTTCTTTGTGATAGTACTTCAAGAAAAACTCTGCTGGTTTCATTTTCTTCTTTTGAAAATGACTACAAACCGTCTTTTGGTCCATTTGATCCATGATTTTTATCAACTCATAATCAGCATCATTGAGTCCTGAATCAAACTCATGAGCGTTGATCGCGCTAATGTTTTGATGGGAGTAAGTCAGGGTGCCTTTCTCGTTGAGCTGGACTACAAAAGACTCGAAAAGGAACCCGAGGTATTCGTGATCGAATAACGAGTAGATAATCTGAAAGGGCTGGTCGGTTGCTACGTTCATTGCTTTACAAAATGGGCAAACTCCGAAACTAATGAAAACCCGTTAAACGAGCACCTCCTAGACGAGAAGAGATACGAATAAATGTTAAGTGGCAGTATTTTTAGGTGTTTTCAGCAGCAATCAAGTTGTTTTGACATACGCTCTTACATCTCGCGGGTGAGTTAGTTCCATATTTCTTTCTGCGTCATTCCACGAAAGCTGAAGCATGAAGTTTATCTTTCTTACTCAGAGTTACTCGTAGAGAACTCTGAGGCTATGATCCTGATTGCACTAAGAGGCTCTTTCAGGTGACTCTGAGGAGAGTAAAATTCTTCTGTAGCGATATTCGCATCGAATAGTATTAAGTTAGTTCCCGGATTTAACGCAGTATGAGGTTCATCATTTATAATGGATATAAATAGTTGTATTTCTCAAGATGATATTGACTACTAAAATGGATTTTATAAGATCGTTTACTATTTCAGTATTCTTAGGAATTGTATTGATTCTTTTCTCAGGCTGTTTTGATTGCTCGAATTTTGATTGCTATAATATCAATAAGACAGTAAACTTTAGTTACTATGATGAGGTAGGTATAGCCTTAGATTTTAGAGAGCTGGGTCTGACTGAAGAGATCTTTAAAGTCTATAATATTGGTGAAGAAGGAGATACAACCCAGAGCGTTGATTCCTATATTGTATTAGATTATAATTCAGAGCTACATCTAGACAATGAATTCAATCGTTACTTAATGGTTATTTCTGATACACTAAAATATTCGATTAATGTGTATTCGGAGATTGTAGAGAGTAAATGTTGTGGAGGGGTTATACATGATAATCAAATTGAATTAAACGGGGTTATTGTTTGCGATGATATTGAAGAATGCGAAAAATCGTTCTTGAAAATTGTAATTCCAATTTAGATATTGTGTCGTCATCAAAAATTTTCCCTACTCAGAGTTACTCGTAGAGAACTCTGAGAAATTAATCAAACCCTTTAGATTTTGGAAACTTGAAGGGTTTAGGAATTTTAAAGTAAACCTACTGCAACTCATTCAACTTGATATTCTTTGACGCACTAATTGCAGGCTGAATAGCCGTGATAATGGTGATAAAAATAATCGCTAAGACAGTATAGCCTACGTCCATCCATTCAACCTTCACGGGATAGGCGTTCATAATAGCCGTCTGCATTCCCATAGTGACAAACCCGAACTCCTGCTGTAGGAAGCTTACCAAAAGACCGAGAGCGAGACCTGTGAATGCTCCGGTAAATGCCACAATACATCCTTCTAGTAAGAATATGTTTCTGATGATTTTCTTCGTTGCGCCTTGAGCGGTGAGGATTGCCACGTCTTTCTTCTTGTCAATGGCGAGCATGTTAAGTGAAAAGAAAATATTGATGGCGGCTATTCCTATAATGATGGAGAAGGTGAGAAAGACGAAGAATTTTTCGTAAGAAAGGACGCTATAAAGATCCCCATGAACTTCATCATTGGATAGGACTTGGTACTCCGCACCTATTCGATCCTTTACTTTTGCTTTAACCGTTTGTGGATCTGATCCATCGGTAAGTGAAATTTCCAAAGAACTTCTCCGGTTTGGTTTGTTGAAAAGCTGACCGGCGAAATCTATGGGCACGAAGACCAGGTTCTCGTCATAAGATTTCTCAATGGCGAATACGCCAGCAGGCAGGATATTCTTCACCCGATACATTCGCTCTGGATTGAGTTGACCAGGTTTGAGCTGATCTGGATAGTACATCTGGAGTGTGTAGAAATCGTTCTTTGGGTTGATAGATAAATCATGCCGGACACCCATACCCACGACCGCATAGGCAATGTTGTTTTCTACTAATTTCAAATCCCCAAAAACCAGATAGTTTTCCAATCGACCTTCATCAATGAACTCTTCACTGACTCCTCTCACCTTAGCTACGCGCTGAGCGCCATTGTACTTAATGAGCGCATTGTCTTCTAATACTTCCGTGATAGAATAGACACCTTCTACTTTGGCTATCTCATTTCTAAGATCATCGTTAAACTCAAAAGACTTTCCTGAAGTGGGCATCACCACAAGATTGGCATCTACGGTACCATAGAGTGATCGCAGGATTCCTTCCAATCCATTGAACACAGACAATACAATAATCAGCGCCATGGTACCAATAGCGACCACCAGCATGGAAATGATGGAGATTACATTGATAAAGCTTTTCTTCTTTTTGGAGAAAAAGTACCTACGCGCTATGAATAAGGAGAGATTCAATCTTCGTCGTTTTCTTCCGCTTCTGGGATGTTCAGACCACCGATCAACTTATCCATCTGAGAAGCGCGCTCCTCTGTATCGTCATGATAAAAAACCAATTCAGGGACTATCCGCACTTGTTTGCCAATCTTGTTTCCCAAGAGTTTTCGGACTTCTTTTTTCTTCTCCTCCAAATTCTTAAATACAGATTCTGACTCATTAATTGGAAAGACGCTTAGATAGGTTTTGGCCAAACCTAAGTCTGGAGACATTTCTACGGAGGTGATAGTCACCAAGCCGCTACCAAAATAGTGGCGCGGATCTTTCTGGAAAATCTCACTGAGATCTTTTTGTATCTGCCTGCCAAACTTGTGTTGCCTTTTATTCTGAGTCATAGTGCAAATATCCATAATTCGGATCAACGTACGATTTGTTTCATTGATTTTGTCAAGTGCTTGTTAACTGAGTTGCTGACAATTTTATTTGAGTCAGTTGCCTCGATATTATTTATTATTTTCGCTATTCCAAACGGTTAATTTCATAACGCCTTGCTGCAGTTTTTCAGAATCAACGACCCGTATCGAATCTTATTAGTATTTCTGATACTCGTGATCATCCGTATCGCTTGGGTTGTCATTGGGTTGCCATTGTCTGTTCCTGAACTGAAGTGGTTAATTATCGGAGAGCGGCTTGGTGATGGATTCATCATGTACAAGCAGCTGTACGATCATACAGGGCCTCTTGCTGCTTTGGTTTACAAAACGCTGGACATTGTATTCGGAAGAAGTCGATGGGTTCATCTTGTGATGAGCACCCTCTTGATTCTAATTCAAGCGGGTATGTTTAATCGGATTCTTCTTAAGACTAAGGCTTATAATGAGAGTACCTATTACCCTGCCTTCTTTTATGCTGTTTGCATGTCTTCAGTGATGGACTTTTTTGCCTTGTCCCCACAGTTGATGAGTCTCACTTTTGTAATGGCTACTCTGGGGCAGATTTTTCGCCGTATTGGGAATGAAGTCACTGATAAGTTATTCGTCACATCGGGGCTTTATCTAGGCTTGGCAGCAGGTTTTTATTTTCCCGCCCTTATATTCTTTCCTATTTTTCTCTTGAGTTTTTTGTTATTTTCTTCCGCTATTACCAGGAGGTTAATCCTTTTCATTTATGGAATTCTAGTGGTCTTTTTGATCACCTTGGGGTATTTCGTTTGGCGAGGAGCAGGACAGGAGTTTGTTATTGATTTTTTGAAAATAGGAATTTCCAAACCGAAAAAATACTACACGAGTTTGTTCGAATACCTTCAAATAGCCTCAGCACTGCTATTTTCTTGGTTGATTTCTCTTTCCGTGATTTTCACAGATAGAGTGACCAATTACCAACAGAAAATTCAACAGGTAATGATCTTTTTCTTCGTGGCTGCTACATTGATCGTTTTCATCACTAAGGATCTAATGCCATCCGACATGGTGTTTATGATTCCTACAGTTGCATTTTTCCTTGTATACTATTTTCTTAGTATTAAGAAACGAGCTTTAAGATTGATTATGCCTTCACTCGTCATCTTTGGCTTGATTGGTTATCCAATGTTCTGGATCAGTAGGAATCAAGAATGTGACCTTTTAGTACAACCGCCAAGTATTAAAGCAAAGGATGGAGAAAGGGTTTTGGGAATTGGAATACCTATCAATGAATATCAAGATGTAGTATTCGCAGGACCTTTCCTTGATGATTACATTACTCATATCAAGCTAGAAGATCTTAATTACTATGATGCATCCCCAAGAATGTACGATGCTATCAAAGGATCAGAGGCAGACGTCATCATAGATAAACTTGATATAGCACCTAAAATGCTGAGAAGATTCCCAGAGCTTGGGGAAATGTACGAGCAAGAAGATGAAGGCTACTACCGTAAAATCAACAACTGATTTTATCTACTCTTTTTTGGTGTCTTCCTCCCTCGAACTCTGTAGAAAGGAAAGTCTTCACGATACGCTCAGCCATTTCATAAGCCGTCCATCGAGCTGCAATGCACACCACATTGGCGTCATTGTGTTGACGTGTGACAGCTGCTAAATCTGTATCCCAGCATAGGGAAGCTCTAATTTTCTGATGCTTATTCGCTGTGATAGTTACTCCTTGCCCACTACCACAGATGAGCACACCAAAGTCACATTCTCCAGCTTCTATAGCACTACAGGCAGGATGAACAAAGTCAGGGTAATCTGCAGAATCCGCATTGAAAGGGCCAAAATCTTTCACAGTATAACCAGCTTCTTTAAGTGCTGCTACCAATTTTTCTTTATGGTAATATCC
The DNA here is from genome assembly GCA_964351885.1 of uncultured Marinoscillum sp. GTDB lineage: Bacteria > Bacteroidota > Bacteroidia > Cytophagales > Cyclobacteriaceae > Marinoscillum. The sequence continues at coordinate 1,119 of CAYGPP010000041.1, read as the reverse complement.
GGCGTGATCTCCACCGATGGCTATGATTTTGCTCATGATTCTGTTAGTTCTGATGAATTCATATCTTTTGAAATTACCCTTCTCGAAATGAAGATGCTTACCTGATAAAGACCAAATAATGGCAAAGCGATCAATATTTGACTAAATGGGTCTGGAGGAGTCAACATCGCACCTAAGATCAGAATCGCCACAATGGCATGCTTACGATATTTTTTCATCAGCTCTGGAGTGACAAGGCCAGCTTTAGTCAGAAAGAACACCACAATTGGCAACTGGAATAAGATGCCGCATGCGAGTATTAAGGTGATGACAGTAGACACGTAGGATACAATGTCAAACTCGTTCATGATAGTAGGATCCAATTGATAATTGGACAAGAAGTTGATGGAGATTGGCGTAACAATAAAATATCCGAAAGTGACTCCTACTATGAACAAGAAACTCACATAGAATGTAGCACCCCGTGCAGCCTTTTGTTCTCTTGGATAGAGACCTGGTTTAATGAATCTCCAAATTTCCCAGAAAGCATAGGGGAACGCACAAATGATTCCAATGACAAAAGAAGAAGTCACGTGCATTGAAAACTGTCCCGTCATTTGACGACTCTGAATGATAAATGGCAGTTCATCAATACAGAGAGGAGGAGTGCTTAGTAGAACAGAGAGTTTACATAACATCTCATATGTCCAAAAATCAATTCTACTCGGGCCTAATATGATCGTGTGAAACACTAAGGTTTTAGCGGCAAATGCGGCTACAGCAAATACCAAAATAGCAATTAGAGACCTTACAAGATGCCACCTGAGTTCTTCTAGGTGGTCTAGGAAGGTCATTTCCGCATCACTCTCATCACCAATTTGGTCTAATGGCATTTTTTAAGAGTAAAGCGGAAAGTCGTTCATCCAAATGTTCACAGATTTTTTCACATCGGCGATAGCTTCTTCATCGGTATGGTTAGTGATCACTCGGTCTATCAAATCCACGATTTTTGTCATATCCACTTCTTTCATTCCTCTGGTGGTGATTGCAGCAGTTCCCACTCTCATGCCAGAAGTGATGAAAGGGGATCCAATTGATAATTGGACAAGAAGTTGATGGAGATTGGCGTAACAATAAAAT
>CAYGPP010000040.1:0-27034 GCA_964351885.1 uncultured Marinoscillum sp. | reverse complement strand
CCGGCGACCTACAGCTTGGAAGGCTGTCGCTCTACCAACTGAGCTACACCCGCTTATAATTCAAATGGTGGGGGGAGAAGGATTCGAACCTTCGAAGACATAAGTCAACGGATTTACAGTCCGTCCCAGTTGGCCGCTTTGGTATCCCCCCAACTGATTTTTTTAAACACTCAAAGTACTACTCTCCTTCGGTTCTCCCGAAAAAGGGAATGCAAAATTATACGCTTTTTTATTTTAATCAAATTTTTACCACTAAATCTAAAATCTAATTTCAATCGAATCTATCAACCCTCTTGAAAACAGTTGGGAAGATCAAATTGACAGATGAAGTATTGACTCTCTTTAGCTATTTAAAGTATATTTAAGACGATATGGAACTACAAGTACAAATAGACTCTGAAAAAGCATTTGCCATTAAGGAGGAAGAAAAAGGGCTGTTGATTGACGGGGTTTTGATGGCCTTTGATCTGAAAAAGCTTTCGGATACTCAATTTATAGGTTGGTCTGGTCTCAAGTCTTACAAAATTACGATTTTAGAAAGTAAAAAAGATGATCTACTCATCAACATAGACGGTCATGAGTTAAGCCTCACTTGCAAGGATGAAATAGCATTAATGCTTGACAAACTCGGGATGGATGTTTCATCTACGACGGTGGTCAATGAGATTGTAGCCCCAATGCCAGGCTTAATACTTGACATACAAGTTAATGAGGGTGATGATTTGAATGAAGGCGATGGAGTTATTGTACTTGAAGCAATGAAAATGGAAAACCTAATTAAAAGCCCTGTAAAAGCCTTGGTAAAGAAAGTCCATGTCACGAAAGGTCAGAATGTAGAAAAAAATCAAGTGCTGATATCTTTTTGAGAAGTAATGAAGTGTGGTTCACTAAACTTTATACTTTTGTGAGATTTCTTTTCACCATAAACTCAAGCCTGCATGAAATACAAACGAATTCTCCTCAAGTTAAGCGGTGAAGCCCTGATGGGTGAAAAGAACCACGGTATTGATTCCAATAGACTAGAGCAGTATGCAAAAGAGATAAAAAGCGTACATGAAAGTGGCCTAGAGCTTGCTATTGTTATTGGGGGAGGAAATATTTTCCGAGGTGTTGACGGGGAAAAATCAGGCATAGATAGAGTGCAAGGCGACTATATGGGAATGCTAGCCACAGTAATCAATGCAATGGCTCTGCAGAGTAGTTTAGAAAAACATGGCATGTACACCCGTCTAATGTCAGGACTTGGGATGGAGCAGGTTTGCGAGCCTTTCATAAGAAGAAGAGCCATTAGGCATCTAGAAAAAGGTCGCATTGTGATTTTTGGTGCCGGAATAGGAAATCCATATTTCACCACTGACTCAACGGCAAGCTTGCGAGCAATAGAGGTGGAAGCGGAGGTTGTATTGAAAGGGACTCGAGTGGATGGTGTGTATACGGCTGACCCTGAAAAAGATCCCACCGCCACAAAGTATAAAGAACTTAAGTTTCAGGAAGCCTATGAAAAAGGACTGAGTATCATGGATATGACCGCTTTTACGTTGTGTATGGAAAATGAATTACCAATAATAGTATTTGATATGAATAAATCGGGGAATCTGAAAAACCTCGTAGAGGGGAAAGAGGTAGGAACCCTAATCAATTGATAAAATGATGGAAGAGATTGACTTTTATTTAGACCATTTGGTTGAAATGATGGAGAAAGCAGTGACTCACTGCCAAGCGGAACTAACCAGTATAAGAGCGGGTAAAGCGACACCAAACATGCTGGATAGTGTGTCATTGGATTACTATGGTACCATGACTCCCTTGAATCAAGTCGCTTCAGTTTCTACTCCTGATGCAAGATCACTACTTGTTAAACCATGGGAGAAAAAAACCATTCCAGATATTGAAAAGGCAATCATCAATGCTAATCTCGGTTTCAACCCTCAAAATGACGGTGATATCATTCGAATCAATGTGCCTCCTTTGACTGAGGAAAGACGAGTTGCTTTGGTGAAACAAGCAAAAGCCGAAATTGAAAATGGCAAAATAAGCTTAAGGAATGTCCGTAAAGAAGTGATGGATTCACTCAAAAAACTACTGAAAGATGGTGCTCCAGAGGATGCTATTAAAGGTGCTGAAGAAGAAGTGCAAAAAGTGACTGATCAACATACGAAGAAGCTAGATGAAATTTTTGAGGTGAAGGAGAAAGACATTATGACTATCTAAATCCTCAAATAAAGTGACCCCTTCCTCGTATCAGCTCTTCCACACGTGGTGGTACCAAATACTTTATTGATTGATTAGATTTAATCATTTTGCGAATTAACGTCGCAGATACTTCCATTTTAGGCGCGTCGACTATAGTTACTCTGTTGTTATTCAATAATTCGGATTTCTCCGAGTTTGGCCTTGGGTAGACAATTAATTGAAAGTGGTCTAAAATTGATTCATGGTTCTTCCACTTTTTGAAAGACCCGAGATTATCCTCTCCAATGATGAGAGAAAACTCATGTTCAGGATGCTTTTCTGCTAACAGCGTCAACGTATCTATTGTGTAGCTAGGCCGAGGCATATTAAACTCTATATCACTCGCCCTAAAGTGATAATCATCTTCAATAGCGGCTTTCACAAGGTCAATTCGGTCAAACTCATGAAGCAAATTTTTATTCTTTTTGAACGGATTTTGAGGAGATACAATAAACCAAACCTCATCAATATCTGTAGTCTCACGAACCACATTAGCTACGATCAAGTGACCAATATGAATGGGGTTGAATGATCCGAAAAATAAGCCAATTTTCATCCTATAAAGTCTTTTACTAAACTTTCAGCTTCACTAAAAGCAACTTCCAAATCCCTATTGATAAGCTCATAATCAAACTGATGGGCATATCCCATTTCATTTGAGGCCTTTGCCATTCGCATGGCAATTTTTTCTTGAGATTCAGTATTGCGTGCTTCTAAACGTTTCCGCAGGATGTCTATACTTTCCGCGTTTACGAATACTGCCAACGCCCGATCTCCCAAAGCTTTTTTTAGGTTTATCCCTCCTACAACATCTACATCAAAAATTACATGATTCCCTTCGCTCCAAATTCGATCTACCTCAGATTTCAAAGTTCCGTAAAAAATATCCTCATAGACCTCTTGCCATTCTAGCAGTTCCTTTTTGTCCCGCTTTTGAGCGAACATCTCTTTAGATAAGAAATAATAATCTTTACAGTCCTTTTCTACGCCCAATCGAGGTGGGCGTGTGGTCGCTGATATAGAAAACCTAAGACTTGGGATTTGCTTCACCAAGTGCTTGACGATAGTAGTTTTTCCTGCACCTGAAGGGGCACAAAATATTATCGCTTTACCTTGGCTCATTGATTAGGTTGATTGAAAAACTTTCCTTTTAATTTCAGAAGCCAAATCTACTGGAACAGCCTTATTTGACAGCTTAGTTTTGAGCAAAAGTCTCAATTGTTTCTCAACTTCATATTGCTCAAAGCAAACTATACACTGCTCAATATGATCCATCAGATATTTTTCATCGGATTCCTCGGCCTCATTGTCGAGCATTAGGTTAAGGATTTCCAGACACTTTTCGAACTCCCGACAACCACCGTTTTCCTCACGTGGATTCTGATTAGGCATGATATATAATTTTATGCAAATGGTAAAAAATGATTCAGTATCCCATTGTTGAGGCATATGAACTCAACCGTTCTTTTAATAAGTTGCGCGCTCTATGAAGCCTAGATCTAACGGTTCCGATGGGAATATCTAAAATTTTGGCCATTTCCTCATATTTGAACCCTTCTAAATCGCAAAGAATAATCACAGTTCTGAAATCAACGTCTAGCGAATTCAGCGCTAATGTGATCTCATCACCGATCATGTCTTTAACCGATTCGATTCGCAAGTCCATTGTATTATCACTTTGAACGTCCTCAGAGTTATAGAAGTTCTCCACTTCCTGATAATCTACTTTGGCTGGTTGCTTACTTTTTTTTCGGAAATCGTTAATAAAACTATTTTTCAGGATTCTGTACAACCAAGCTTTTGCGTTGGTACCCTGCTCAAAGGAATTAATGAATCGAAAAGCCTTCAAATAAGTATCCTGAACTAGGTCCTTCGAATCGTCTTCATCGTAAGTCAGCCGATAGGCAAAATTGTACATAGCATCCACATGCGGCATAAACTCATCATTAAAGACATGTTCCGCCTCAGGTTTAGAATAACTCCGTTTTACAAATTCCTGTGTCATATTCATTGGGTTTGTCAAGATGGTTAAACTTGATCAATAGAAATCGGGAGACCAACTTCATGTACATACATCAACTTACGTTTGCTAGTTGAATTAGTTTAGAATAATTCTAAATTGCACATTAGCATTCTCATAACAAAATCATCCTAGTCTTCGAAGGGTCATGCCCTATTTATCCTTATCTTCTCTTCAGGAAATGTTATGAAACTCTCTGTATTAGTCATCACTTACAACGAGGAAAAACACATTGCAAGGTGTTTGCAAAGTTTAAAGCACTTAGCTGACGAAATTATTGTTGTTGATTCGTTCTCCTCTGACAAAACGCCAACGTTATGTGACCAGTTTAGCGTTAGAATAATTCAAAGAGATTATCCAGGACAGATAGAGCAAAAACAATTTGCATTGAGTCAAGCAAGCTATCCTATGATTCTATCCATAGATGGAGATGAGGAATTAAGCCAGTCGCTTGCTCAAGAGATATTAGCAGAAAAAGCAAAGGGTTTTCCCTATGACGGATATTATTTCAACCGTAAGGCCTTCTACTGTGGAAAATGGATTGAATACGGAGATTGGTCTTCTGAATGGAAACTGCGTCTATGGAAAAAAGATAAAGCTGAATGGCTCGGGCCAAACCCGCACGATAAAGTCTACCTTCAGAATTCGTCCCATTCCAAAAAACTCCAAGGTTTACTACATCATTATACCTTCGAGACATTAGCCGAGCATGAACGTCAAATCCAGAATTATGCTGAGATAAGTGCGGTTTCTAATCTAAATCGAAAAAGAAACCTTCCGCTTTTGAGAATTTGGTTCAGCCCTTTAGTATGTTTCGTGAAGTCTTTTGTATTGAAAGGTGGGTTTCTTGATGGTCGACTAGGTTGGCAGCTAGTGAGATTGTCCATGAAAGAAAAGCACCTGAAATACAAGTTGCAATTTCGAATGAAGAAGGATCTCTAATTCTTTCTACTCAATGATTGAAATAGAGTTTCATATTCATCAATCGTGGCAGCTATGCTGAAGTGATCCAACGCTCTTGTTTTAGCTTCTTTTGTAATACTGTCTCGCATTTCAGTGTCATCCAGTAAAGCGATTACTTTGCTGGCTAAGTCCTTTGGTTGAGAGTTATCAAACAAGAATCCGGTTTTTCCATCTTCAATTACATCAGGAATGCCTCCAAATTTAGAGGCAACGACAGGAACTCCTGCCAACATAGACTCAACGATAACCAGACCAAACCCGTCCATCTCACTTGCCAAAACAGACAGACCCATTACCGCATAATATGCTGGCAACTCTTTTCTGGAAACGTCTCCTGCAAATATTAAACGTTGTATTGGGTTCTCCTTTTTTATTTCCTTCTTCAACTGCCCCTCATTTATCCCGACAAACAGGACAACTAGATCTTCGGGCAAATACTTGAGTGATTGAATGATCGCTTTTTGATACTTTAGACGACTCACGCATCCGATAACCCTTTCACTTCTAAGTCCCAGTTCCTTTTTTACTTTATCGATTTCAGACTTTGCAGCTGGCTTGGAGAACTCGTTCGCGTCAATTCCATTATGGATTACATGTAAATGTTGTTCCGAATAACCTTTTTGGATGAAAATATCTCTTAACCCATGACTAACCATCACAATCTTACGAGTCGCTTTCATATGAATCAGTCGCTTGAGCCACGGCTCATCTCTTGGCCTTTGACGTCTGACAAATACAAGATCACTTTTCATCCTATAAATCCACTTAGCAGCTACCGTCAAATTACGATCTCTTCCTCCTTGCGCACACACAATTTGAATGTCAAATTTCTTGCAAATCCTTGCAGTAACCTTGGCGGATGAAAGATCGAGGTAACCAGAAAACGGAATAGCATGGCAGACCACATTTGTAAACTGGGTCAGCTCAGTGGATAGCAAGCTGTCCCGTGGACAGCCGACATGTATTTCATGACCTTTTGCGGCTAACCCCTTCGCTAGATAAGCAATTGAAAAAGTGGAGCCTGCAAGCCCTCCCTGATGTGTCGTGAAAAGTATTTTCATAAAAAAAGGCCGCTTCTGCGAAGCGGCGTTTAAATCTATAATGAAATATTCAGATCAATATCTGTAAGTGTCTGGCTTGAATGGTCCTTGAACCGTAACGCCGATATAATCGGCTTGATCATTAGACAAAGTCTCCAATTCCACACCAATCTTAGCTAAATGCAATGCCGCTACTTTTTCATCCAGAAGTTTAGGAAGCGTGTAAACGGCATTTTCATATGACTCAAGATTCGTCCACAACTCTATTTGAGCCAAAGTCTGGTTTGTAAATGAATTAGACATTACAAACGATGGGTGCCCAGTAGCACAGCCCAGATTTACCAAGCGACCTTCAGCAAGCAAAATAATTTCGTTACCATCTACATTGTAAAGATCAACCTGTGGCTTGATTTCGACTTTGGAAGCTCCGTAATTATCATTTAGCCAAGCAACATCGATTTCATTATCAAAATGTCCAATATTACAAACTATAGTCTTATCTCCCATTAGTTTGAAATGCTCACCTTTGATAATGTCTTTGTTACCTGTAGCAGTAACTATGATATCTGCCCTTGGAGCTGCATCAACCATCTTTTTCACTTCGTAACCATCCATTGCAGCTTGTAATGCACAAATCGGATCAATCTCAGTTACGATCACCCGTACTCCAGCTCCTCGAAGAGACGCAGCAGATCCTTTCCCTACATCACCATATCCAGCAACTACAGCAACCTTACCAGCCATCATAATATCTGTTGCTCTTCTAATTGCATCAACTAGAGACTCTTTACAACCATACTTGTTATCAAATTTCGACTTAGTGACAGAATCATTCACGTTAATAGCAGGCATTGGGAGCGTGCCATTTCTCATGCGCTCATAAAGTCTGTGAACTCCAGTAGTGGTCTCTTCAGACAGCCCATTAATTCCGTCAACTAGTTCAGGAAATCTATCCAAAACCATATTGGTCAAATCTCCACCATCGTCCAAGATCATATTCAAAGGCTTTCCACCATCGAATGCAAACAAAGTTTGCTCGATACACCAGTCAAATTCCTCCTCGTTCAAACCTTTCCATGCAAATACAGGCACCCCCGACTTAGCAATGGCCGCTGCGGCATGATCTTGAGTTGAGAAAATATTACAAGAAGACCAAGTCACCTCTGCTCCTAACTCAACCAATGTCTCTATCAAAACGGCGGTTTGAACGGTCATATGAAGGCATCCTGCAATTCTAGCGCCGCTAAGTGGCTTAGATGCACCATATTCTTCTCTAAGTGCCATAAGGCCTGGCATCTCAGCTTCGGCCAATTTGATCTCATTACGACCAAAGTCGGCTTGATTAATATCTTTTACTTTGTAATTCAATTTTTCTTCAATCATGGGTAAGTTTTTTATCCGCGCTATTTTGTTGGCGCAAAATTAGATAATTCAGAGGTATTTGCCCTCACTTGATAAATGTGATTTCTTTTACGTCAAAACGCCTTGTGCTCTCATTTGTTTTCACGACTAATTTCCCTGAATCGTCCACACCTAAAATTTCTCCCGAAAATATACTCTCGGCATCTTGGAAAAGATGTTCCTCACCTCGCCATCTCATTGATTGGTAATACTGCTTGATAATTTTACTTTTTTGATTAGATCGAATTTGTAGGTAGTACTTTTCGAATTGCACTATGATATTCTCCAAGAGATCATGACGGTTAAAGGTCTTACCTGTCTCTATTGATAAAGACGTTGCCCGGGTGTTCAGGAATTGCTTTTGATTGACATTCATTCCCATTCCCACCACAAGACTTTCCACAACACCAGCATTGAGCGAAGACTCTACAAGTATTCCTCCAGCTTTCAAATCATTCAGGTAAAGGTCATTCGGCCATTTTAACTGTACTTTGGCATCTATGAGATCTTGTACGGCTTCCAATATCGCTAGACCAGCTGCAATATTGACCATATAAATATCCTTTGGCGACAAAGACCTAGGTGTGAGATAAAGCGAAAAGAGTAAATTCTGAAACGTGTTGCTCTCCCAAACGTTTCCTCTCTGACCTTTACCTTGTAATTGATGATCTGTGTAGAGCAGATGGCCTTCGGACAGTTTTCCTAATTTGGCACGATTGACAAGCTCTTCATTAGTGCTGTGACATTCTGGCAGATATTCGACGCTTTTCGCTAAGAATAGCGGTTTGGCAAAGTATTTATGCAAGGTTAATTTGTTAGTTTTGACACAAAATTGAATTAAAAATACTGAATGCAGGCTAAAGCAAATGAAGTAGCAACTTCCACAGTGCTTGGTGAATTGATTGCCAAAGGTATGTTAGAGAGAAAAGCTTCTGAAGTGATCATAATGGACTTACGAGATGTGAAAAATGCTGTTGCCGATTATTTTATTATCTGCTCCGGAAATTCCGACACTCAAATCGACGCAATTGCTGATTCGATAGAGGAAGAAGTATTCAAATCTTCAGGCCAGAACCCATGGAAAAGAGAAGGAAAAGAAAGTAAAGAGTGGTTGATAATTGACTATGTCGATGTGGTTGCGCATGTTTTTAGTAAAGAAAAGCGGGCGTTTTACGGACTCCAAGATCTTTGGGGAGATGCCAAAGTCATGCAAATCGAAGCATGAACCAATTACTCTATTGAGCGTTAACGATTTAAACTTTAAGAATTTATAATGGCGGATAAACCGAGACAAAAGAACCCTTTGATGGGAGGAAAGCCAAACAAGCCAAATTATCAATTAATGATAATCATTGGTATCATCACTGTAGTTTTTGGATTCACCTACTTCAGTAAGAGCAATACAGCTGTTACGATGACTGAAAAACGCTTTGAGCAAATGGTGTTGGCCAATGATGTGAAACGCATCGTGCTCATCAAAAACCAAGACTTGGTAGAAGTAACTTTAAAACCTGAAGCACTTCAAAACACCAAGTACAAAATCGAACTTGAAGGTCAGTCTCCATTTTCAGGAGATAATGGCCCTCATTACAAATTCCAAATTGTGGACGTCACTATCTTCAATCATCGCTTCAATGAATTGATGGAAGAAGTTTCCAGAGACCAGCGGATGGGTTATGAAGTAGAAGACCGACAAGATATTACTGGTCTCTTCTTCAACTGGGGTTTCTTATTTCTAATCATTTTTGGTTTTTGGTTCATCATGCGCAGAATGACTGGTGGCGGTGGCCCTGGAGGGCAGATTTTCAATATTGGCAAATCAAAAGCGGCGTTATTTGACGCTGAAAACAAGGTGAAAATCACTTTTAATGATGCTGCAGGCCTTGATGAAGCCAAAGAAGAAATAAAAGAAATTGTTGATTTCTTAAAAACCCCGAGCAAATTCACTGCACTGGGTGGTAAAATACCAAAAGGAGCTTTGCTTGTAGGCCCTCCGGGAACAGGTAAAACATTATTAGCAAAAGCAGTAGCTGGTGAAGCTGGAGTGCCATTCTTCACACTTTCAGGCTCTGATTTTGTGGAAATGTTTGTAGGAGTAGGAGCTGCACGGGTTCGTGACTTGTTCAAGCAAGCCAAAGAGAAAGCACCATGTATTGTTTTCATTGATGAGATAGACGCAATTGGTCGGTCACGTGGAAAAGGACAAATGCCTGGTTCTAATGACGAACGAGAAAATACATTGAATTCACTATTAGTGGAAATGGATGGCTTCTCTACAGATTCAGGAGTAATTATCCTAGCAGCAACCAACAGACCAGATGTATTGGATGCGGCTCTATTAAGACCGGGTAGATTTGACAGACAGATCAGTATCGATAAGCCTGATATTATCGGGAGAGAGGCCATTTTCAAGGTGCATTTGAAGCCTATCAAGCTTGATGACAGTGTTGAAGCCAAAAAGCTTTCGGCGCAAACACCAGGATTTGCTGGTGCAGAAATAGCTAATGTTTGTAACGAAGCAGCTTTGATTGCAGCCAGACGGGACAAGAAAGCTGTTGATATGCAAGACTTCCAAGAGGCGATAGATCGAGTAATCGGTGGCCTAGAGAAAAGAAATAAGATAATCTCTCCTGAGGAGAAAGAGATCGTTGCTTACCATGAGGCAGGTCACGCGGTAGCAGGTTGGTTCTTAGAGCACGCTGATCCATTGGTGAAAGTGAGCATTGTGCCTCGGGGAGTTGCGGCCCTTGGGTATGCCCAGTATTTACCTAAAGAACAGTTTCTTTATCAGACTGAACAGCTCATTGATGAAATGTGTATGGCTCTGGGTGGTAGAGTGGCTGAAGATTTGATCTTCAATAAAATTTCCACTGGCGCACTTAGTGACCTGGAAAGAATCACCAAAATGGCATATAGCATTGTAACCGTATATGGAATGAATGAAAAGATTGGTAATGTATCCTTTTATGATGCAAAACAATCAGAGTATAATTTCACTAAACCTTACTCAGATGCAACAGCTGAAACGATTGATAAGGAAGTCAAAAGCCTAATCGATGATGCTTATAAGAGGACAATGGAGCTTCTCAAAGGCAAGAAGAAGGAGCTCGAAATTATAGCAAAGGAGCTTCTAGAGAAGGAGATTCTTTTTCAAGCAGATATAGATAGGCTTATAGGTAAAAGGCCTTTTGCGAAAGAAACTACTTACGAGCAGTTCACTAATAACAAAAATGTGAATGACGAGAAAGACGATGCTGATGCTGCTGAAAAAGTACGAGTTGATAAACTTGCTCAAGATGAATTGGATCGTTTGAAAAGCAATGTAATCGATGAGGTAACTAAGGAAGAAGGGTCTGAAGATGATGTCCCGAAGGAGGAAGTAGAAGATAAAAAATAAACTTCGATCAACAACATTTACTAAATTGGGAGCTTCACTTTGAGGCTCCTTTTTTTATGGACGAACAGTTTAAAAACATACCTGATAAACAGAAAATCTATCTAGCGAGTGATTTCCATTTGGGTGCTCCTAGCCTAGAAGCGACTCAAGTCAGAGAAAAGAAAATCGTGAGATGGCTGACTGAAATCGAAAAGGATGCGGCAGGAATTGTCTTAGTCGGAGATCTATTTGATTTTTGGTTCGAATATCGCCACGTTGTTCCAAAAGGGTTTAATCGGTTCATTGGTAAGATTGCAGAGATAAGAGACAGAGGAATACCAGTAATTTTCTTCACCGGGAATCATGACCTCTGGATGAGAGACTATTTCGAGACCGAACTAGGTGTTCAGGTTTTCCCCATGCCAAGGAGTTTTCAAATAGGAGATCGCAAAGTGTATGTTGGTCATGGGGATGGTCTTGGGCCTGGTGATCGCAAGTTTAAATTTTTTAAGAAGGTTTTTACTAACCGCATAGCCAAATGGGGATTTAAGTGGCTCCATCCCGATTTAGGTATCCCTTTGGCTAAAAAATGGTCAAATAGTAGCAAAAAGGCTTGTAATGAACCTCCATTTCAATCAGAAAAAGAATGGTTGGTGATCCATAGCAAAGAAATAGAGAAGTCCGCCCACCATGATTATTACATCTATGGGCACAGACATTTGGTGTCAGAATATGAACTAGGTGAAGATTCAATGTATTATAACTTGGGGGAATGGATGTCTGGAAGTACCTATCTTACCATCGATTCGAAAGGCGCTCAACTGATAAAATTTGAAAACTAGATTCCTCTTTCTTGTTTTAAGTCTATCCCTGTTTGAACTCACTCACGGACAAACATGGGAGTTGGTCAAGTCCATTTCGCTGACTGATGCCACCACGAGTCAATCCATAGACAACCAAGGAGCGATCTATATTGGCACTGAATCAGGGAATGTCATTAAATATGATCAATCCGGAGAAATAATAGAGACCTACTCGGAGTTTGGGAAGTTCCCAGTCACAATTATCGAAGCGTGGAATCGATTTAAGCCATTCATATTCTATGAAAGACCACAACAATTCTATTTCATAGATCGATTTAGCACTTCACCAGTAATGTATGAATTGAGTGATTTTTATTCTGGATTAGCTACCCTTTGTGCTCCCGGTCTGGATAACAGCTTGTGGGTGCTTTCGACAAACTTCTCAGAGCTTAAAAAATTCGATATTCAGACACGCCGACTTATTTCAGTAAACCCTCTTAGAATCAACCTGAATAGCGTTACGTATTTACGATCCCATAAGAATACCCTAATCTTATGTGACCCAAAAAGTGGCCTTTACTATTTTGATCAATTTGGAAATCAACTTTCTCATAATCCGGAAATTAAAATCTCTACTTTCCAGGTTAGTCAAAACAACTTACTCTTTCTTCAGAATGACTCTATCAAAACTATTGAACTCCAATTCAGATCTTTCGAAGAAAAAATAAAAGCGCCGGAACAAGGCTTCATCAATGTGTTGAAATTCGGGAATCGCTATGTCTTCATTCGCAACAACGAATTGAGATACTATAACCTGAGCTTATAAGCCCCTATACAATTCCAAAATCTTCTTTCTGAATACAATACTATACTTCGCATTCACTAATTGGAGCTCGGAGCTGTTCTTGTTATTTAGACTTTCGAGATAGGTATAAAAATCTGTGTTCCCCGTTTCGAATCGTTTCTTCATAAAATCAAAAGCCTGTCTTGTAGCCTCCAAGTTCTCCTTTGCAGAAATGTAAGTATTCTGAGCATTAACCAAATCGAGATATGCAGTTTGAACAAGATTAGTAACATTGTTAATTTCTTGAGTCACTTGTAACTCAGAATTCGCCATTGACACTTGAGCCGTCTGGATGCTATTAGTGGTCTGGAATCTCGTAAAGATTGGAATACTCAAAGAGAAATTAATATATTCAAACTTGTTGAAATCCATTTGCTCAGAGAAAGTAGCATCCGGCAAAAAACTTCCGTCTTCCGGATTCAGAGCGCCGTTTGTGGAGTAGTTTGAACCTATTCTACCGAAAGCACTAATGGTTGGATATCTCTGCGCCCGTGCAGATTTAAAGCCAAATTTCGATGCGCTATAGTTGGAGTAAGCCGCTCGTAGCGCTGGACTGTTGGCTATGCAAGCAGATAGAACTTCCGAAAATGGTGCTTCTTCAATTAATAATTCATCTTCCTGCACTTCATACCCTACAACATCATATTCACCACTTGGGTCAAGCTGCATTGATTGAAATAAAGTGAGTAGGTCTCTTTGTAGATTATTTTCAAGATTATTGAGTGTCAATCTTTGATTAGCCAATTGCCCTTGAAAGTTATAAACAGACTCCATGTTACCAACACCCACAGATTCTCGAAGCTTCTCCCGATCCAGTTGCGCAGAGAGTAGTTCCACTCGTTCTTGAGCAATTTTAATATTCTCCTTATCTAAGATCACATTCAAATAAGCAGTCAAAATACTTCCTTGGACGGACAGCACTGAGTTTTCAGTAGCTGCCTTTGCAGCGTCTTGCGAATGCTTGGACTGATTTAACTGAAAATGATTAGAAAACCCATTAAACAAAGTGAGCGAAGATGATATGTTAGGACTAGAACTACTTGTGGTTTCTGAAACCTGACGAGCCGCATTGGTATCGAAAAAAGTCCCAAAGAAGTAATCATAATTGATCCCCGCAGATAGGCTGGGAAAGAAATTCATAATCGCTCTCATCTTATTAGACTCAGCTATTATTTCGTTATTCTTAGCTTGCTTCAACTCAATATTATTCTCTAAAGCAGTAGCGATGCAATCATCAAGCGTCAAGCTTTGGACGGTCTCTTGCCCCAAACTCACTATACAGCTGAATATGGAAACAACTAAAAATATTTTCTTCATATAACTGATTACTTGTTGGGTACAAACAAAGAAGGAGACCGAAAGCCCCCTTCTTACTTCTAAAGAGGTTGGTAGGTTAAACAAGTGCGTTATCCCTAGCATTCTTATTCTCAGAAACAATCTGACCATCAAAAAGGTGAATCACTCTATGTGAATACTCCGCATCGATAGGTGAGTGAGTAACCATAATGACGGTTGTTCCATTTTCATTAAGGTCTGTCAATAAGTTCATTACCTCTTGACCATTTGCTGAGTCCAAGTTACCTGTAGGTTCATCGGCGAGTATCAACTTTGGCTTTGCAACAACAGCTCGCGAAATGGCTACACGCTGCTGCTGACCACCAGACAATTGCTGTGGGAAGTGATTTCTACGGTGCATGATTTTCATCTGCTCCATCACATCTTCCACACGCTTCTTACGCTCAGATGAAGAGTACTTCAAGTAAATCAATGGCAATTCAATGTTTTCATAAACCGTTAATTCATCAATCAAATTGAAACTTTGAAATACAAAACCAATATTGGCTTTACGCAATTCCGCTCTTTTTCTTTCTGAGTAAGTTGATATCTCCTGATCTGTAAAATGAAACTCGCCTTCAGAAGGGTTGTCAAGTAATCCCACAATATTGAGTAGGGTCGATTTACCACAACCAGAAGGGCCCATTATAGCCACAAACTCTCCCTTTTTCACCTCAAGGTCAACTCCAGCTAGAGCGGTTGTTTCGATCTCGTCTGTGTAGTAAAACTTCTTGAGACCTACAGTTTTGATTAGTGCATCTGAATTTTCCATATTGAATTGGTTAAGCTTTTTCTTTTTGATTATTTGAATACTAATTTGTCCTTATCGTCGTACCCTTCATATGAAGAGACTACTACCTTTTCACCAGGTTGCAAACCTTCTATCACTTCGTAGTAGCGTGGGTTTTGTCTACCTAATCGAATCTCTCGTCTCACTGCTTCAGATTCATCAGCAGTCAACACAAAAATCCAATTCCCCCCAGTAGTCTGATAGAAGCTGCCTCTAGGTATCTGAATAGCAGTAATATTCTCACTAAGTTGAAGCCTGATTTGAAGTGTTTGTCCACGTCTGATTCCCTTGGGAATACTATCAGTAAATACCATGTCAACAGCAAACAAGCCGCTCGCAACTTCGGGATAAACCTTAGAAATATGCAATCGGAAAGTAGAGCCAGCAAAATCAAAAGTACCAGCAAGACCTTGATATATCCTCGCGATATAATGCTCGTCTATGGAAGCTCTAACTTTGAAACCATTCAAATCATCTATCTGACCAATGTTTTGTCCAGGAGAGATCGACTCTCCTACTTCTGCATTTACCGTGCTCAGCCTCCCAGAAATTGGTGCTTTGAAATATAGATTATCAAGATTCTTCTTGATCATTTCAAGATTATCTCTGGTTCTCCGTAAGGTGCTTTCGGCCTGAGCAATCTGTAGACGAGCGTTCAAAGAGTCAAATTTTGCGGATTCTATTTGGATCACTTTACCATCAATCAATCTATCATAGGCTCTTTTCAGTGTTAAGTATTCCTGTTCTGAGATGATTTTTTCTTTGTAGAGTTCTTTACCTCTCGTGTACGCATCTTTAGCTTCATCAATCTGATAGTCCAATTCAATCAAATTCCTTTTCAACTCAAATTGGTTTCTTTTCAAACTCAGCTTAGTATTCTCTAAACTATTCATCAGTATGAATGCCTGAGTCTCTTCACGAACAAAATTCTGAAGCATATCATTATTCGAGAGTTTCAGGATGGTATCTCCTTTCTCTATAAGGATACCTCCTTCGTAATACTTCTTTTCTACTACTCCCCCTTCAATAGCATCTAATCTTATGGTCTTTATAGGCATCACAGATCCATCTACAGGAATAAATTCACGAAACTCCCCTTCCATCACCTGCGCGATATTGACTTTTTCTCGCTCTACGTTAAGTCTTGATCCTCCGTCTGCAAAGATGAAGCTATACAAAATGAAACATACAAAAAGTGAGGCACCACCCCATGTTAGGAGTTTCTTGAGTGTCCACTTTTTCTTTTCAATCTTACGATCCATAAATTTAGTCTAGTCTGTTCGCGCCATGCCAATTAAGATGCCAACACCCTTATAAATTTGATAATGAACGACTTACGAAGTATTTGGAAGAATAAAAGTTTAGGTTTGTGTACATAATGGAACACGAAAGTGTTCGAAATCGATCATAATTAGCTCAGTCTCATAATCTTATAAAATAAGATCAAAATCTAATGTAACGATCTAGATCACTAAAATAACCACATAGGCAGTGGTTCATTTAATTAAGAAACATTGTATAGCTTTACTAGTTGATAGTATTACTATCTTTTACGAAAGTACAAGTCATCATAATGGCAGTTTTACAGCTACAACTCCAAAACAACCTTTTCATTAAAGATCCTCAAACTACCGAGCTCGGGAAGAAGATTGTAAGTGAAAGTATCAAAATGATAGATACGCTAGGTTTTGAGTCTTTTACCTTTAGAAAATTATCGATAAAAATAGATTCTACAGAAGCATCAATTTATCGATATTTTGAAAACAAGCACCGGCTATTAGTCTATCTCATTACTTGGTATTGGGCCTGGATTGAATACAGAATTGAATACAACACACACCACATAAAGAATTCTGAAAAACGACTTGAGGAAGTGATTAGATTGATTTGTGGAGAGCCTTTTCAAGATGACGCTTTTCCTGATGTAAATGAAGTAGCGCTATTTCATATTGTGATAGCCGAATCGGATAAAACTTATTTGACCAAGCAAGTAGATAAGGATAATGAAGACGGCTTATTTCGAGGCTACAAAAAATTATGTCACGAAATAGCAATGATTATAAAAGACATTAGTCCTCAGTTTAAATACCCTCATGCACTCGCGAGCACCATACTCGAAGCTTCGAGTCAACAAGTTTTTTTCGCTAGACATTTACCTTCTTTAACTGAAATAAATGATGATGAGGACATTTATGATAGTAATTTCGAATTCTTAAAATCTCTAGTCTTTAAGACCATCCAGTCATGAACAACCGCCAGATAAAGGACACGCTCCATGAATGTGCAGACTTACTAAGAATTGAGCTCTCAAGTGAGGTTTTGAGCTCATTAGATGCAGTAGATAGGACTTATGAAAATGAAGAGATTTTTGAGTTCATAAGAGACCTAGTAGAATCCGCCAATGATGCAGGCATGATTATGCTTGAAAAGCACCTCCCTAGAGAGTCATTTTATGAACTTATTAAGGACTTCACCGCTCCATTAATTGTGTTTGCCAAAGATGGGGACCTTGATCCTGTAATTATCGAGAGAAAGAGAAAGACCTATCATATCTCAATTATGAGAAAGTCAGGGATTGATAAGTTCGAAACAACCGAAATTAGCAAGTTCGATTTGGCTTGCACCAACAAGTTAGAGGTGGTATTTCTTTCTGTATTCGATTACCAAGGAATAGTCAGTGA
Source organism: uncultured Marinoscillum sp. (assembly GCA_964351885.1). Classification (GTDB taxonomy): domain Bacteria; phylum Bacteroidota; class Bacteroidia; order Cytophagales; family Cyclobacteriaceae; genus Marinoscillum. Next base: position 9,549 of record CAYGPP010000040.1, on the reverse strand, counting down.
CACCAACTCAAGTACGGGTGAATCAGAACGCATTTCGCCTGTAAAACGCCTGTTCAGATTGCTCGCTGCGGAGAAAAAAGACATCACTTATGTCTATGTCTATGCCGCTCTTGTTGGGTTACTGAGTTTAAGCTTACCTCTTGGGATTCAAGCGGCAATCGAACTCATAAGTGGTGGTGTAGTATTTAGTTCTGTCTATGTATTGATAGCCTTCGTGATCATTGGAGTCTTGGGCACAGGAGTATTACAAGTATTTCAAATTACCATTGTCGAGTATTTGCAACGACGAGTTTTCACCAAAGCAGCTTTCGAATTTGCTTTTCGGGTGCCCCGAATCCAAATGGAGTCAGTGATGAATTTGCACATGCCAGAGCTTATGAATAGGTTCTTCGATGTACTAACCATCCAAAAAGGTCTACCAAAATTACTCATTGATCTCTCAACAGGTATCATACAAATCTTGTTCGGATTACTGCTGCTATCGTTCTACCATCCTTTCTTCGTATTCTTTGGACTTATCTTGATATCGTCACTTATTGGGATTTTCTATTTGACAGGCCCAAAGGGATTAAAATCTTCGATTGTAGAGTCAAAGTATAAATACAAGGTTGTTTATTGGCTCGAAGAGATGGCACGCACCTTATATTCTTTCAAACTCTCTGGGAATACAAAGTTACCCATTGCCAAGACAGACTTTAACGTCAATAATTATTTGAAAAACAGAAGTATCCATTTCAAAGTCTTGGTAAGTCAATATGCCTATGTTTTGCTATTTAAAGCCATTATAACTGGAGGGCTTTTGATCATAGGTACGATGTTAGTTGTCAATAGAGAAATCACATTAGGTCAATTCGTTGCCTCCGAGGTAATTATCATTTTGATCCTTGCCTCTGTTGAGAAAATAATCATGTATATGGATGTCGTTTATGATATGCTGACAGCCGTTGACAAGATTTCACAAGTAACAGACTTACCTCTGGAGCCTTCAGGAGGAATTGACATCCCATTGGTTCAGCTAAAAAAAGATGGACTTTCAGTATCAGTAAAGAACCTTAGTTACAAGTATGCCGGGTCAAAAGTACCTTCCATTAAGGGAATTAATCTTACAATTAAAGCTGGAGAAACTGTATGCATTGCGGGTGATGGAAGCTCGGGTAAAACTACCTTGACCAATGTTTTAGCCGGGATTCATACAGAGTATGATGGCATTATCACCTTTAATAGATATAACTTAAGAGATCTTGATCGAACATTCCTAAGGGATCGAATAGGTAAGAACGTAGCTAGAGATGATATTTTTGAGGGTACCATTCTCGAAAACATCCTATTAGGGAAACCCTTTGCAGATATAGATGTTGCCATCGATTGTATAGAAAAGGTTGGACTGAGAGATGAGATTTACGGTTTGCCTCAGGGTTTTGAGACACCTATGCTAAGTGCTGGCAAAGGATTCAGTAGCTCGTTTATCAATAAGTTGATACTGGCTAGGTGCCTTGCAAAGCGGCCGGAACTTCTTATTTTGAATGACTTTTTTGGTGACTTCCCAAAGTTTGAACGCCTTAGACTCATTGAAATGCTCACCAATCCAGAAAATCATTGGACGCTCATCATCGTATCTAATGATCCTCTAGTGATGTCGGCTCTTGACCGTATTCTATACCTAGAAAATGGAAATCTGATCGCAGATGACACCTTTGAAAATATTATAAAGAACGAGAAAATCGTTAAAAACATTTATTAAGATGTTGGACATTTCAGACTCAAAAACAGAAGAAAAAATAGACGAGTCTCAGCTCTATTCTCTGAGAACGTTGAAAACACCTGGCATGGGCAGGTTGCTAGCGAAGGTGCTCGTCATCATGGTAGTCGTTCTCATTTTAGCAATGTTTTTGCCTTGGCAGCAAAACCTCAGGGGCACAGGAACCATTACAGCTCTAAATCCAAAAAATAGACCACAAACGATTGAGAGTGCGATTCCCGGAAGGATAATCAGCTGGAAGATTTCGGAAGGTCAATTTGTTTCTAAGGGTGATACCATATTGCTGTTGGGAGAGGTCAAGGATAAGTACTTTGATCCAAACCTATTGGCTAGAACACAAGAACAGATTAGTGCTAAAGAATCTGGCATCATTGCCAAGCGAGAAAAGCGAGAAGCTCTCGAGAGGCAGATCGTTGCGCTACAAGATGGCAGAAGAATAAAACTAAAACAGGTCCGCAATAAATTAATACAAGCCCAACTGAAACTTCAAAGTGATAGTGCCTACTACGAATCTATAAAAATAGCTTTTAGTAATGCTGAAAGTGTATTCGATAGAAACCGCACTCGGTATGAGGCAGGAAATATCCCTTTGACCAAGTATCAAGATTTGGAATCCAAGTATCAGGAAGGACAGGCTAAAGTAGTGGAAGCCGAAAATAAATGGCTCCAAACAAAAGCCGAGTTGATCAATGCGCGCGTTGATATAGCTGGAACAGAAGCTGAGTATTTGGATAAAATAAGTAAAGCCCAATCAACCCTAAGTACCACATTGGCTGACTTATTTGATGCAGAAGGATCACTGGCAAAAATGCGAAATGAGTATGCAAATCTTGAAATTAGGAATCAGCAATATCAAGTTATTGCGCCACAATCAGGTTATGTGGTAAGAGCATTGAAAGCAGGTATTGGTGAGACCATCAAAGAGGGTGAAGCAGTAGCTACCATTATGCCAGAAACCGATGATATGGCCGCAGAGATGTTCATCAAAGCAATGGACTTGCCCTTTATTTCCATCGGAAGACCTGTGCGAATTGAGTTTGACGGCTGGCCGGCACTTCAATTTTCGGGATGGCCAAACGTATCAGTGGGTACTTTTGGAGGTATTGTGAGAGTCATTGATCGCGTTGAAAGCAAACCTGGTTCTTTTAGGATTTTAGTTACACCTGACCCAACCGAGCCATGGCCAGAGCAACTGAGAATGGGCTCTGGCATAAAAGGGTGGGTAATGCTCAACGATGTAGCCATCTGGTTTGAGCTATGGAGACAGCTTAACGGCTTCCCTCCAAGTATATATGAAGACGGTCAGATAAAAATGAATGAGAAAAAATGAGAAAGCTGACTTTCACTTTTTGTCTGCTCTTGGTCCTTTTCTCCTATGCTCAACAGGATACTACTTATCTCTACCTCTCAGAATTGGTAGAAATAGCTAAAGTGAATCATCCGATACTTAAGCAAGCAGAACTACAAACTGACCTAGCAGAAGCTCAACTCAGACAAGCGCGAGGAGCTTTTGATCCAAAACTAGAGTCCTCGTACGATGCAAAGCAGTTCAAGGACAAAACCTATTATGACAAATTCTACAATGTACTGAAGGTTCCATTATGGTTTCCAATAGACCCAAAAGTAGAAGTCTATCGAAATGATGGAGCGTACCTCGGAGCTGAAAACTTCATAGATCCAAGCTCCGATTTTTGGCAAGTGTCTACGGGTGTCAGTTTACCCATAGGTAAAGGCCTATTTATTGATGAGCGAAGAGCAATGGTCAAACAAGCTGTCCTTTATGGAAGCCTTGCCGATGCAGAACGTATCAAAATTGCCAATAAAATGCTTCTCAATATTAATAAGGCTTACTGGGAGTGGTATGGCGCTTATGTCCAATTCGAGCTCATAGAAAAGAGTAAGGACATAGCTGAAGAGATTTTCAGACGGGTAAAACTAGATTATGACTTTGGTGAAGTAGCTGTAATCGACACGATACAAGCGAAAATAACTTATCAAACGAGAATGGCGGACTTTGAAAAAGCCGCCCTTGATCTAAGACAGGCAAGACTCGCTATATCCATTCACCTCTGGGACGCGGATAATGTGCCTATGGAATTGGGTGAGTCTGTCCTCCCATCAAGGGAAAACTCATTAGGCATTGTCCCCAATGACTCCACTATTAACGACCTCATAGAATGGGCTTTAGAAAATCACCCTGAAATACTCAAACTCACGACGAAGCAAAAGCAATTAGATGTAGAGCAGCGGCTCAACCGAGAAAATCTTAAGCCAGAACTTAATCTGAGCTATAGCCTCATTGACGCTCCGTTCAGTAAGGATGGGGTGGAAACACCGGAATGGACGGAAAACTATAAAATCGGAATGGACTTTTCGATCCCAATATTTTTGAGAAAAGAAAGAGGAAAGCTACAGAAAACGAGGGTTTACCAGGAGAGTATTGGGTTTGATGTAGACCAAACGAAACAAGAGATACTGACTGGAGTGCAAGCCTCATATGCTGAACTGAAGACTAATGAAAGATTGACTAATCAATATCTAGAAATCACCGAGAACTACAACCGCCTGTTTCTGGCGGAAGTTTTTAATCTTGAAAGTGGCGAAAGTGACCTTTTCAAACTCAATATCCAACAGGACAAATACATTAGTTCAATGATCAAGTATTTAGACGTACTTGTGAAATTTGAGAAACTTAAAGCTGAGTTGCCTTTCAGCGTTGGGTTACCATATTTGGACTATATGAAACTGTACGAATAAGAACAATTACATTCCGCAGAGTGTACATTTACGAGCACTTCGTGTTATTTAACAGTCCCTCATTATCCTTATTGTAGAATTGATTAGCTTGGCACAGTTCTGGTAATTTCGGATTGACTTTAATTAAGCAAACACATGTCCACAGAAAAGGAATTAGGAAAAATACTCATTATTGATGATGATGAAGATGTACTCTTAGCAGCCAAAATGCTCTTGAAAAAGCATGCGAAAGAAGTGCTAATCGAAAAGAATCCTAAGAAAATTCCATTCCTTCTGAATAATGATGTTTATGATCTCATCCTGCTGGACATGAACTTCAGTAAGGACATCACTAGCGGCAAAGAGGGGTTTTATTGGTTGGAACAAATCCTGGATAAAGACCCTCAGGCAGTTGTAGTATTAATTACCGCATTTGGTGATGTGGAGATGGCGGTACGAGCTCTAAAAGCTGGAGCAACGGATTTCGTCTTGAAGCCATGGCAAAACGAGAAACTTATTGCTACACTTAATAGTGCTGGTAAATTAAAGGAATCATACAAAGAAGTATCTCAGCTTAAGCAAACCAGTAAGCAACTTCAAGAAGACAGCAATCTTGCTTTCAAAGATATCATTGGTGAAAGTCAGGAAATCAAGGACGTATTTAAGATCATTGATAAAGTAGCTGGCACTGATGCTAACGTGCTCATACTCGGAGAAAATGGAACAGGTAAAGAATTGATCGCACGTGCAATCCATCAAAAGTCACATCGAAAAGACAATGTATTCATCGGAGTGGATATGGGCGCCATTACTGAAAGCCTATTTGAAAGTGAGCTCTTTGGTCATAAGAAAGGTGCTTATACGGATGCTAAAGAAGACAGAGCCGGCCGATTTGAGATAGCTAATAATGGAACACTGTTTTTAGATGAAATAGGAAACCTAAATATGCCTCTGCAATCGAAGCTCTTGACGGCCCTTCAAAACCGTAAAATCACCCGAATTGGCTCCAATCAAGAGCTTAGTATTGACATTAGGCTGATTTGTGCGACCAATATGCCAATCTACGATATGGTAGGTGAGAGTACCTTTAGACAGGATCTACTCTATAGAATCAATACTGTGGAAATTCAACTTCCGCCTCTCAGAGATCGCAGTGACGATATTCCGCTATTGGCAGAGCATTTCATGAAAACTTACAATACTAAGTATCGGAAGACGATTAGAAGCATAGCACCTGCTACTATCAAAAAGCTTCAAAAATATGATTGGCCTGGGAATATCCGTGAACTTCAGCACGCAATCGAAAGAGCCATCATCATGAGCGACACGGACACACTTGGACCTGATGACTTTTTCTTTTTGGCTAGCAAGACTGAAGGATCAGGAGGCATGGAAACTGACAATTTTAATTTGGACGAAGTAGAAAAACACGTGATCCAAAGAGCAGTCAATAAGCACAATGGCAACATCTCAAAAGCAGCTAAAGAACTAGGCCTGACCAGAGCTTCTCTCTATAGAAGACTTGAAAAGTATGGGCTATAATAAATTCCAATATCAGCTGATTGGAAGAATCTTCCTACTAGGTCTAACCATGTTTGTCTTCGCTAGCCTATTTTACACAGACAGCTATAGCATAACGAAAGTCCTGATTGGCGTATTAATAGCTGTACAAGGCTACTTTCTCTATTACTTTCTGGAGAGAACTAACCGGGAGCTGGTAAGCTTCCTACAGAGTGTCCGATGGGACGATTTTTCACATACTTATCCTGCGAAAAAAGAAGGAACTAGTCTAGACGAGCTCTTTAAAGAGTTCAATGCTGTCATTAAAAAATTCAGAGAAATTCGCGCTGAAAAAGAGGCAAGCTACCAGTATCTCAAAACGATTGTACAGCATGTCGGAATTGGAATCATCACTTTTGACAGTGAAGGTGAAATACAGATAATCAATACCACAGCCAACAAACTCTTGGGCATCAAACATCTAAAAAATGTCAATCAACTTAAAAAAGTCAATGAAAATCTAGTAACCTCATTACTTGAATTAAAAACCGGTGGAAGAGACTTGATTAAAATTGGTGAATCTGATGAGGATGAAGTCCAATTGGCCATTTATGCCATAGAACTCTCACTCCAAGGCAAAGAATTCAAACTGATATCACTTCAAAATATCCAAAGTGAACTAGAGGAAAAAGAGATGGAAGCGTGGCAAAACTTGATAAGGGTTCTTACTCATGAGATCATGAACTCTGTCACTCCGATTTCATCCTTGGCGCGTACAGTGGAAACTGAAATGGAAGAATGGCTAGGTAACGACCAAGACATAACAGAGATCAATAACGAACAAATATCTGATCTCCACCTTGCACTCCACACAATTCATCGCCGCAGCGAAAGCTTAATTAGATTCGTAAGTGACTTTAGAAACATGACAAGAATCACCTTGCCAAATATCTCAGAAGTCTGTGTCAAAGAGTTAATTGATCATGTAATAGCACTCCTGAAAAATGATATCACGGAGGGAAAGGTGGCTGTTGTTTTGGAGGTGCCTAATGAACTATGCATTCAAATTGATGAACAACAAATAGAACAAGTGGTCATCAATATTGTGAAAAATGCCGTACAAGCACTGGGCGAATTAGACGATCCAACAGCAGAGAAAAAACTGATCATTAAAGCACATCAGAGAAAAGAGGGAGGTGCCCTGATAACTATAAGAGACAATGGCCCTGGTATAGAAGAAGAAGCCATGAAAAAAATATTTATTCCTTTCTTCACCACCAAGAAAAGTGGCTCTGGAATTGGCCTTAGTCTCTCAAAACAAATCATGCGGAATCATAATGGAAACATTACCGCAAAATCAATTATCAATGAAGGAACAGAGTTCACGCTCAAGTTCTCAGCCTAAATCGCTACCTTAATTTCACAAATTAACGTCAGTGAAATACTTATTTATCATTCAGGGGGAAGGAAGGGGCCACATGACACAAGCACTTTCGCTTGCCGAAATGCTCCGTAAGTATGGACATGAAATTACACGGGTAATTGTAGGCAAAAGTGAGCGCCGGATTATTCCAGAATTCTTTTTACAAAAAATAGGCTCTGAAGTAATCCAATTGGCGAGTCCCAATTTTATTACAGACAAAGATCAAAAATCAGTCAAACCATTTCGCACCATTGTTTATTCATTGCTAAAAGCGCCTAAGTTTAGTGCTTCTATAAAAGCCATAGACGGTGTAGTTCAGGAAGATGACCCTGACGTGATCCTTAATTTTTATGACTTCCTAGGTGGCTTGTACTATTTCGCAAAGCGACCAAGAGCCAAACTCATCTGTATAGGTCATCAATATCTCCTTGGGCACCCTGAATTTACCTTTCCCAAAAAAAGGAGATTAGACAAAATTTCACTCTTGATTGGCAATAAGATAGCTAGTCTTGGCGCATCCAAATTACTCGCACTCTCCTTCCAACCATTTGATAATCATCCGAAAAAGAAATTAATTGTAGTGCCCCCGTTACTCAGGGAGGAAGCCAAAGTCACCAAAACTTCAAATAAAGATCACTTTCTTATCTATATGGTTAATCCAGGCTACTCCGCTGATGTCTATAAGTTTCATGAGCAGCATCCCAAACAGAAACTTCATGTATTTTGGGATAAGAAAGATGCTCAAAACCCTCTCAAAGTTGATGAGAATCTTACATTCCATCAGCTTAATGATGAGCTATTCATAGAGCTGATGGCGAGTGCAAAAGGCTACGTTACCACAGCTGGTTTTGAGTCAGTCTGTGAAGCCATGTATTTGGGGAAACCCGTATTAATGGTTCCAGTAGAGGGACACTATGAGCAGGCATGCAATGCCCTAGATGGTAGTAAAGCAGGTGCAGGTATCGGAAGTGATACTTTTGATATTAGTAAATTGCATGACTACATACCCACCCACAAAAATGTGAAACAAAAATTTCAGTTTTGGGCAAACCAAGCAGAAGAGTACTTCATTAGAAATTTGGCATAATGGCATTAATTAAAAAGAAAAAAATTCCTTATAAAATCAAGGAAACGCTCAGATCATATCTGCATCAATATGATCGTGAAATAGAGATGCCTATCGCCTATAATGATCTATTGAGATATGACAACTCCATTCCTCTCTATGATCGGAGTGGCAAGGATACCTTATGGGAAACAGTCTTTTATCCACAAAACCAAATGGCTGAGATCTACTATGCACTTAAAACAATCTATGCTATTGTAAAGTCAAATGGTGATGTCTCCGTAGTGGATCACCTCTTCATAGACAGAGTAGACCTTTGTGTCTTTGGTAATACCCAACCTTTTAGAATTAGAATCGTCAATCGCCTCAATGATAACTTCGATTATTTCTACGTTAAAAATGCAGATGCTTCTCGGATTTACGGCCTGGAATTAGAGCACTTACTCTCTCCAAATAAAATCCACTATGCTGTTCACGAGGAAACGCTGATCGAGGAGCATATTGTCGGTATTCCAGCGGATCAGTTTATCAAAACCCATCTAAAAGATCAGAACCTAAACGAAATAAGGTTAGCTAAAGAATTTGTAAAATTCAATGAACGCTGTTTTGTTAGATTGTTAGGAGATATGCATTCTAGTAATTTCGTAATAGACATTACTCCCGACTTTGAAGAAGTGGTTTATCGACTTAGGGCCATAGATTTCGACCAACAATCTTTCGAAGGACGAAGAAATATTTACCTCCCTCAATATTTCAAGCAAAACAACCCAATTATTAAACTCGGATTAAAACTCCTCACACCTGAAAGTGTGAGACAGTATCAGAGAGAGGAGCGGTCATTAATCTCTAACCGTGTGCGAATCGAGAGTATCAGAATCGCTGACCTTTTGAAGGCGATGAAAAACGATACCATTGCCCCTGAAGAGCATGTCACAACTCTAGCCAAAGATCTCGCTGATTTTTATGAAGAACCTGAATTTTTACAATGTAAAAAAATGGGTGCTCTGGTAGAACTCAGCCTCGAAATGCTCGTCAGAAAACCGGAACTATATAAGGACTATTAAC
>CAYGPP010000039.1:21389-27261 GCA_964351885.1 uncultured Marinoscillum sp. | reverse complement strand
GTGATAAACCTAATAGAATCCGCACCAAATGGAACACCTAACACGCCCTTCTCCTTGAGTTTAGCTAGGTAGCCTTCTGTAGTTATCCCCTTCAAATGTGCGATGACAATATTGGTCTCTACCCCAAGCACTCGCGCTACAAATTCACTCTGTGAAAGGGAATCACCAAGTTTCCTTGCCCTCTGATGATCTTCCATCAGTCGTCCTAGGTTATGATCCAAAGCGTAAATACAAGCAGCGGCCAAATAACCTGCCTGTCTCATTCCCCCACCAAAAACCTTCCGAACCCTTAGCGCATGATCTATCGTTGATCGAGTACCAAGGAGAACTGATCCTACCGGAGCTCCAAGCCCTTTTGAAAAGCAAATGGAAATCGTATCAAACAGTTCCCCATATTGTGAAGCCTTTTCTCCAGTCTCTGCCAGCGCATTGAAAAACCGAGCTCCATCCATATGAAGCTTGATGTTATGTCTGTCGCAAACAGACTTTATTCTTCTTATTTCATCCAATTCATAAATACTCCCTCCGCACTTATTCATGGTATTCTCTATGGATACAATTCGTGTTGGCGGTGCATAAATATCTCCAACGCTCATATTCTCCTCAATCATCGCAGCAGTCAAGCGACCTTGGTCTCCATCCAAGAGTTTTGCAGAAAGCATAGAATTATAGGCTATTCCTCCTCCCTCATACAAATAGATATGAGAACGCTTATCACAAATGACTTCATCCTGAGGAGAAGAAAGCACCCGAAGCGCAATTTGATTGGTCATCGTTCCCGAAGGGCAGAATAAGGCCGCTTCCATTCCAAACAATTGTGCTGTCCGCTGCTGGAGTTCGTTGACCGTAGGATCATCCCCAAATACGTCATCTCCTACTTCTGCTGACAGCATGGCGTCTAACATTCCTGCAGAAGGTCTGGTAACGGTATCACTTCTTAGATCAATCAATGCTTTACTTTTCATATCCTAAAATTATGGATTTACTTATTGCCAAAGGATAATTTGGTTGGTGCAATTCCTTCTATCTTTGGGCGAATTTAGTTTCTCTTCATCCAAATATTCCACCATGATTGTCCACCTAAAACCGGACGTATCCCCAACACATCTTACTTCAATCCTTTCCGAACACGAGGTTATCCACTTTAGAGAAGGTGACCGAAATATTCTCGTGTTTTCATCCAAACTAAAAAGCCTGCCAAGTGAATTAGAACCGTATATAGATGAATACTTTGTCTTAGAAAGTGACATCCAGCTCGCGAGCAAGAGTTATCGAAATGAGAAACGTGCCATCAAGCTCGGACAATCTGTAATAGGTGGACAAACCAACCACACCATGATGATGGCTGGCCCATGCAGTGTGGAGTCATGGGAACAAATAGAGTCGTCAGCCAAATTGATGAAAAAACTTGGTATCTCCACACTAAGAGCTGGTTGCTTCAAACCCCGAACTTCGCCATATACCTTTCAGGGGATGGGAGAAGAAGGACTTAATCTCCTAGCTAAGATTCGAGAGAAATACGGTCTCAGTATCATTACAGAAGTAAAGGACAGTTCCCATGTTGACTTGGTCATAGAGCATGCAGACATAGTACAGATAGGGACAAAAGCGATGTATGATCAAAGTATTCTGCGCGCTTGTGGAAGATCAAATAAAGCCATACTCTTGAAACGAGGTTTTGGTACCACCCTCCAGGAGTTTGTACAAGCGGCAGAGTTTATTTTGTCACAAGGAAATGACCAAGTAATGTTATGCGAAAGAGGAATTAGGACTTTTGAGAATAAGACCAGATTCACTCTGGATTTGACAGGAGTTGCTTATTTAAAAGAATATATCAATTTGCCCGTTGTTGTTGACCCAAGCCATGCCATGGGCTACAGATATGGCGTTTCTGATTTAACTAGAGCCGCTATTGCAATGGGCGTTGATGGTCTATTGGTAGAAACGCACCCAACACCTAGTGAAGCTAAATCAGATGCTGCCCAACTGGATCATGATGAATTCACAAATTTATTCAACAGTTTAAAACCAATAGCTGCAGCTATTGGTAAGCAAATAATATGAAAGACGAGCGATTAACAAAGATCAAGCTACTGGTCTTAGACGTGGATGGAACCATGACGGATGGAGGAGTTTATGTCATGGAAGATGGTAAGCAGTTCAAAAAATTCAATGCGCACGATGGGCTCGGGATTCGACTCGCAATGAAGGCCGGAGTAGAAGTTGGGATCATCAGCCACAGCTTGGTGACAGAAATGGTCAGCTCCAGAGCGAATGCTCTTGGCATGAAGTATTTCTACATTGGTCAAAAGCCAAAGTTAGAAGTCCTCAGCGAGTGGCTGACAGAGCTTTCCGTACACCAAGAGCAAGTTGCCTTTATGGGTGATGATCTCAACGATCTAGAAATAATGAACCATGTAGGTTTCTCAGTCTGCCCATCAAATGCCGTAAAGCAAATCAAACAAATAGCTGATGTCATACTAGCATCAAAGGGTGGTGACGGAGCAGTACGAGAGTTTATTGATGACTATTTACTAACCTAATCACTCAAACTTGTTGATGAATTGGGTGAAGTAGAACATAGGCATGGGCCATAGATTCTTAGCCATCTCTTTTCTGAAAAAGCCAAAATGTCCAATTCTTTTCAGCGACAAATTACTTGGCTCAATATACTGAAAAGTTGTTTTTGCGTTCTTATAATAACGCATCAAAGCCTGTGTAGCTGCCGAGGGGGCCATTAGTTGATCGTCACCAATTGTAACAAAATGAAGCGGTATCTTAACAGATGAAAATTGCTCTTCAACCCTCCTGTCTCCTTGAAGCACACCACCTGAATTTATGGCCCACTTTCTCCATTCCCAAGCAGCTTCAGCCGGGAATGCCACCTTACTACCAAATACCCATCCAGGCAAAAAGTCAAAAGTAAATACAGTAAAGGGCAAAACTAAATACCAAAGAAGCCAAACCTTGATTCTATTAAGCCCCTTCCAGTGTCCATGATATGATGTTTGTGCGGCGACAAAATATGCTGCAAATATTCTGTTGTGATTTCCTGCCTTAGGAAAAATCTGACCAGCCACACTATGGCCTAAAAGACAAATTTTATCATACTTTTTGTCTGCCCAACCAATGACAGCTGCAAGATCATTGGATCCCCATTCGCTCATTGAGGATTTACTATCACTGATCGTGTCTTGGATTGACTTTCCAATTCCCGTGTAATCAAAAATAACTACATCAAAATCCTTATTATCAGAAGCGTACAAAGCAAAGTGCTTGTAATACTTCTGTAAAACACCGGCTGCCGAACTTACAATAATGAGATGAGGGTTTTTCGTCTTTCCAGAGAAAAGCGTCGCAGCAATGTTGTGTCCTTTTTTTGTAGAAATGTGGAATGCTTTCGCCTTCTCCATGCTGTACGATGCCCCCTAAAGGCCAGATATTAGTTGGTTTAATAAACTTTAGCAAATGTATATAATACTTTATATTCCATTTCGCTTTGGCAAAGCATCCAATTGGAATATTTTTGCACCCTAATTAGACAAACCAATCCCAAAATGAGCGTTCTAGTAAATAAAGATTCTAAAATTATCGTACAAGGTTTCACCGGTACAGAAGGTACCTTTCATGCAATCCAGATGATTGAGTATGGCACTAACGTAGTGGGTGGCGTAACCCCAGGTAAAGGAGGCCAAACACACCTTGATAAGCCAGTATTCAATACGGTGAAGGAAGCTGTAGATAAAGTAGGAGCTGATACCACGATCATTTTTGTTCCTCCAGCTTTTGCTGCTGACGCTATCATGGAGGCTGCTGATGCTGGCATCAAAGTCATCATCACCATTACTGAGGGAATTCCTGTCAAGGACATGATGATCGCCAAGCCTTATGCAATTGCCAGAGGTGCTAAGTTGGTAGGACCGAACTGCCCAGGAGTAATCACTCCGGGAGAAGCCAAAGTAGGCATCATGCCTGGTTTTGTATTTAAGAAAGGAACAATCGGAATTGTCTCCAAATCTGGAACTCTTACTTACGAGGCGGCTGATCAAGTAGTAAAAGCAGGTATGGGAATCACCACTGCGATAGGAATAGGTGGAGATCCTATTATCGGTACATCTACTAAAGAAGCTGTACAAATGCTTATGGAAGATCCTGAGACAGAAGGTATCGTGATGATTGGTGAAATAGGTGGCAACTATGAAGCAGAGGCTGCTAAATGGATTAGAGAAAATGGAAATAAAAAACCTGTTGTAGGGTTTATAGCTGGCCAAACAGCACCTCCAGGAAGAAGAATGGGTCATGCAGGAGCGATCATCGGTGGAGCTGATGATACAGCGGCGGCTAAAATGAAGATCATGGAAGCGAATGGAATCCACGTAGTTAGCTCACCAGCTGATATAGGAGCTGTGATGAAAAAAGCTTTGGGTTGAATTAAAGATTCAATAAGAGATTAAAAAAGCCGGCAATGCCGGCTTTTTTTGTTTCCAAATAAAAACAGGCTCTCAAAATTGAGAGCCTGCATTATGGCGAGATATGTGAAACTACTCAGCCTTAGTGATTTTCAGTACCTGATCTCCTATCCTAAGTAGGTAAATACCATTTGGATAAGCCCTAATATCTAATTCAGTAACACTCAATCCTATCGTCTTATCAATAATTACCTTGCCTGACAGGTCTGATATTTGGATTTCCTTACCTATTAGGTGGTCAGGTAAGTTCAACTTCAGGAAACCAGTAGTCGGGTTGGGATAAATAGATAATTCCACTTTTTGTTGACTATTGAGTACTGGACTCACATTTTCGTTCACATCCGTAAGGTTGATGGTGATCACTGCCGTCGCTGTGCCTCCATTCCCATCTGATACTCTTACTTCCAAATTGAACGATGGTGTGGTCTCGAAATCTAAAGCTGAACTCGATTGAACGGTGAGTTCTCCTGTGCCAGCATTTAAAGCAAAAGCATCTCCTGTATTTCCAGCCTCGATTGAAAAAGACAATGCATCCCCGTCTTCATCCTCTGCCATAAGCATCCCTACTGATATGCCACCCTCGCTATTTTCCTCGAGTGTAAAAGCAGCATCTGACAGTGAAGGAGCTTCATTGACATTTTTCAGATTCACAGTGAAAGTGGCGATTGATTCTTCTTCAGGTCCAACGCAACATAACGCAACTTGGACTTTGAAAGTGGTTATTTGTTCGAAATCAAATGGATCTGGATTATCGACGATTAGATCAAAATTCTCAGCAGAAAACACCAATGCTCCAGCATTGATCATATCTAGTCCATTAACAAGACCTTCATCATTTTGATTTATTTGATCTGTAACGAAGTATGGCTGTAATGCCGTACCAGCCTCGAAATAACCTATGCTGCCAATCAGAGTTCCTTTTGAACTGTTTTCATTGATTTCGAAAGTAGCAGGCAAAAGCAAAGATTCATCAACATTAGTCAGATTAATCGTGATCGTGGCTGAAGCTGTTCCTCCATTGCCATCGTTGACTTTTACTTCTAGGTTAAAAGTTGGAGTGGTTTCAAAATCCAAGGCGGAACTTGTCTGAACAGTCAACACTCCGCTTGTAGCATTTAGAGCAAAAGCATCACCAGTATTTCCGGAAGTAATCGAATAACTCAATGCATCGCCATCTGGGTCTGTAGCCTGAACAATTCCTACTTCTGCAGCCGATACACTATTCTCTGCTAGACTGAACGTTTGATCAGTAATTGCAGGAGCTAAATTCTCATCAACATCCGTCAAATTAACCGTGACAGTTGCAGAAGCGGTGCCTCCTTTACCATCACTTACTTCAACCTCGAGATTAAAAGTTGGAGTGGTTTCAAAATCCAAGGCGGAACTTGTCTGAACAGTCAACA
>CAYGPP010000039.1:21199-21289 GCA_964351885.1 uncultured Marinoscillum sp. | reverse complement strand
CTCCGCTTGTAGCATTGAGCGCAAAGGCACCATCAGTATTTCCAGAAGTAATCGAGTAACTCAATGCGTCTCCATCTGCGTCTGATGCTT
>CAYGPP010000039.1:0-21099 GCA_964351885.1 uncultured Marinoscillum sp. | reverse complement strand
TAGAATAGCTCAGGACATCACCATCAGGGTCAGTTGCTTGGACAATTCCTAATTCAGTACTGACTGCACTATTCTCTGCTAGACTGAAGGTTTGAGCCACTATGGTTGGTAACTGGTTCTCATCCACATCGGTCAGATTAATCAATATTGTGGCTGAAGTTGTGCCGCCATTGCCATCATTGACTTCTATTTGCAAACTAAAAGTTGACGTGGTTTCAAAATCTAAGGCTGAGCTCGTCTGAACAGTTAACACACCGCTTGTAGCTTCTAATGAAAATGCATCATTCACATTACCTGTAGTAATCGAAAAACTCAAAGCATCGTCATCTGCATCTGATGCCAGCACACTTCCTACAACTGTGCTTTCTGGACTATTCTCCGCAAGACTGAAAGTTTGAGCAACAATAGTTGGCGCAATGTTTACGAAATCACTAATGCTGACACTATCAATGAACAGATTATTTCCAAAGTCATTTATCGAAATGAATGCCAATTGATAAGTCGTCTCTTGACTAGGTAGAACTACTTTTTTTAAACCCCAATCACCTTTAGAGGCAGGGAAAAATGCGACGTTAGGAGGAGGTACGGTGGAAAGTTCCGCGCCTCCCTGTTGCCAAATGATCTCCCAAGAATTTCCACAATCTGTGGATAACCCAATTGCAAGCGAATCCGTGGATTGGTTATCGTAATAGGTATATGCATACGCAAATGTCAACTGTTTTTGAACCGTCGAAGGTGATAGTAAGGGTAAAATCGCATAGTCCTTCGCCCCAATCTCAGAATTGTAAGAGTAGAAGTCCAAAATGAGCGAACCTCCTTCCTGATCATAACTTTGGTCAGATTGAAATGAGAATGAATTGCTGTTATCTGGGTTCGCTACAGTAAGATTGAAGGCTGAATTTGTGAACGTTTCAAGACCAAAATATTCTTGACCTGAAGGTGATTCAACTGAAACAAACTGACTGACCACATAATCGTTAAAAAGACTTCTCACGAAAACCGTTGTGTCACCTGAAGAGATACCTTCAAAGGAATTTGAGACCTGATAATTCTGTCCGTCTAAACTATATGCCAAATCACCAAAGCCTCCTGTGGCAATAATTGAAATGACTCCATTGGAATCTTCCTGACAAGAAGGGGAAGTAATGATAACTTCACCTATAATCAACTCTTCGACTGATAGTGTATCAGAGAAGAAGCTACATCCATTAGCATTTGTCACCAACAAAGTATAGCTACCGAAGCTGTTGATACTAAGTGCACTATCAATAGCACCATCAATTTCGTTTTCATCGTTATACCATTGGTAACTTTCAAATTGACTAGTTACACCAATTGTACTCGACAAACCATCGCTTGCTAAGTCTGGGGCAATACCGTCATCCTGACTCCCCAAATTGAGTTCTACCTGCATTGAACAGCCATTTTCATCTTGTACATAAAATGAATAGGTCCCTACTTCTAATGAGCCAAAGGATGTATCTGTTTGAAAATTCTCACCATCTGAGCTAAATGTCAATTCTCCTGTTCCTCCAGTAGCTGTAAGCGTAACACCACCATTCTCAGAATCGTGACATGTAGGCTCGATGGTTTCGGTAATCGAAAAAGTCAATACAGAAGGTTCTGAAATAGTAAAATTTCTCTCCTCCACATAACCTACTGCACTTCCTTTTACATATACAGTATAATCTCCAGCAGCCAATCCTTCAAAAAGGGATGATTCCTGAAAGGTTTCATTATCCAATGAATACATCAAAGTTCCTTCTCCGCCAGTTGCGGTAATTGTCGCTGCACCTGATGCATCACCAAAACAAGCCACATCAACGACACTTAAATCTGTGATATCAATTAAAATAGTCTCTTGATAAGTGAAATAATCCCAAGCGATTCTACTTCTATTGCCATTTTCGTCATGGGCGTAAACGCCTACGGCATATTGTGTTCCAGATTCTAGCGTAGTGTTATCTAAAGAAATGATTTGCTCAAAACTCTCAGTTGCAGGATCAATTGGATAATCGATGTAATCTCCGAAGGTCTCTGTTGCATAGTTATAATAGCGGTAGGAGAGTTTTGAAATTTTCGGGTTCAGCTTTTGCCCCACTTTCATAAAGGAGATATTCTGCGTGACAGACCATCTACCCATCCGGTTCTGGGAACGGACATAAAACCTATGGTAACCGTTAGATAAGCCAGTCAAATCAATCACATGGCTTGTTTCTCCATCTGCTAAGGTGATTGCAGTTCCTAACCCATAGCCTGGATCTGTGTCGAAATAGTATTCAGATTTAGAAATGGTTGGATCTTCAACTGGGACCACATAAAAGTTTCTTTTGAATGTTTGTCCCCATCTACCAGCATTATTTTTAGGCCGGGCATACAAATAGTGAAGACCATTACTCAATCCTGACATAGGGATAATCAAAGAAATATCCGTATCGGAGGGACTACCCGATGCGGCGATGTAATTACCCGCTCCAAATTCCAATTCTGTATCTATGAAGTACTCGATTCCAGCCACAGGAGACAAATCACCAGCAGCATCGACCGCTGGTTCGCTTACAGAAAGGGCGGTTTCATAAGTGTTATTAGTCTCATCAAACTCAGGATAATCGTCTTCGGCATCAAACTCTATTCTGATATTGTTAGTCCCTGGAGGAAGTAAACCAAGCCGAGGTGTTGTGCCGATAAGTTCGCCTTGAGCTGAAATCGTCCAGGTATTCCACCACTTCTGCTGGTCATTTGCGTAAATGTTCACTCTCAAGCTACTATCAGTAGCGTCGTTTATTCCTTGGTTTATGATCCCATATTCCAAATAAATATCATCTCCCGCTGCAAACTCTGTCTGATAAATCTTGGTCGAGCCATCCGAATCATACTTGTAGAAGCGTACAGGTGCATCCCATCCATCAGGCGTGTAATAGGTAATTTCAAAGGGATCAACCGTAATGTAATCTGGGAAGGTAAAAGTGTCTGTGCCTCCATCGGAGTTGGTAATGGTCAAACTAACGTCATACTTACCAGCATTGGCATAATTAATAGTTGGGTTTTGAATGGAAGAGGAAGCAGGGCTTCCCCCCTCAAATGTCCAAGACCAACTCACGGCATCCTCGGAGAGATCAGTAAATGGCACATCGTCCCCTGCAAAAATCCATGGTCGATCATTTGCTCTGAAGCTCGCAAAAGCAACTTCATTGGAAGATTGATACCCTGATAGGTAACTGCCACTTGCGGCAATCATTTTATTTATCTGATCATCAGTAAATCTGTCTTGACATTTATCACGGCCATAGGACATGATATTATCTAGTAATGGACTGAAAGGTTGCCCGTTCGCATCTGTTGCGGTTCCTGAATATGAACAGTTTCGTTCCTGTTGATTAAATAAATTGGGATCGGCGGGAGTATCGCATAGCTCATCACCAGCTGTAGTACAATTACCTCCATCTACAAGTTCGTCTGTAGTACCAAAGTTTGTCTTACCATGTGTATGATATAGCGAAAAAAGATGACCTAATTCGTGCGGCAAAGTAGTGCCCAAAACATCACCTCTGATACAAGGGCTTTCAATAATCGTAGATACTATTCCTTCAGAGGTGTTGTAGTATGCATATCCGCAAACATTAGACCCATCTGTTCTCGTAATTTCAGAAACTAAATAAAGGTTGATTGTATTAGCCTCACCATACTCATTGAATAACAAGCTTTGCTCAGAGGTTTGGTCAAAGTCAAAATATTGACTGCCATCAATGAAGACTTTATCCAAAAAATAGAACTGGATATTTGCTGGGGCAAAAAGTGTGTTGGTATAAAGTAATTCTGCATCAAGGTTAGCCAAGCTTGGCCCTCCACTACCATCTGCTGCTCGAAATATATAAGGTTTGATAGCCACATATCGCACTTGTTGGGCTGCTGCTGCTGTTCTTAAGCCCGATTGCTGATTGTAATAGTTAGAGATGGCATTTTTGATATATAACCTATCTTCTTCCGAAAATTCTGTGCCACAACCTTCCTGTGCGTCAGCAGAGACGATTAGACCCACGAGCACGACAACTGTCAATATGAATCGCTTCATAATGTGAAAATTTAAAGGTGTGAAAATTAATTAGCCCGAACCTTGATGGTCAGGGGAAGACCATCTTGGGTACTGCCAAAGCCAGTGGTGCTGATTTCGTATATGATAGGCAATGCAGGCAGTCCTGAGAGTACATAAGGATTGCTTCCTCCAAAAGGCCCTGGATCAGTGCCATCCTTTCCTGCGCCCTTATAATCTGAGTCAGCTTTGATTTGCCACTTGCCATCGGTAGAGCCATCTCCAGTATAGAGGTCAGAATTGCCAGCAAGCACTTGATTATTGTTAGCCGTTCCCAAATCAACATCGACCGAGAGGTTGTATTCACTTATTCCAGCAACAACCTTTATTGTTTCCGATGCTTGAGGAAGCCATATATTATTTCTATAGGTACTCGAAGTGACATCAACGCTTCCTAAAAAAAGGTTGTTTTCTACAATGGAAAAGCTTATTTCGGCCGTTCCATTTTCATTAATAAAGTCAGAATTAACAATATTTCCTTTAAAAACCGTGCTTGAAACGTATGGATCGGTATTGTAGTCTAGATTAAAAGCGTCATATCCTTCAAGATTCCAAAAGTAATTATTTAATACAGTCAGACCTGAACAGTCTCCATCCACACCAATGCCAAACGGTAAATAACAACGCATGATTGTCACATCATTAACTGCGACAATTGGCTGAGGCTCACTTACGCCGTTTTGACCAAAAGTTAACCCAATTATAATTGAGCCTTCACTCCCTGAAGCGAGATACAAAAAGTTCCAAATTATGGCAGGACTTGCTCCCCCAGTGCGGGGGTTCTCTGGTAAAAAATATCCAGGACCAATGAGGACTAGACGTTTGTCTATGGTAGCTGAAGTATATACTGTCGCCGAACCTTCAATCATAATTGTATCACCATCTATTACCGAATCGCTATCCACAGCACTTTTGATTGTTGAGAAATTAGCCGTGGAATTTGTGGCATTATTCACCCGCCAAATGTTGGCTTGTGAGGTAAGAGAACAAAGAAATAAGGCTATGCCTAGAACGTATAATTTTTTCATGACAGTTTAGGATTTAAGAAATTTCAATGAAGATAGCTTTGAGAGCTAACTGGTGGTAATCAAGTATGCGGGGATGCTGAGTTTTCTTGTGGGAGGAATGAATGAGCTAACAAAGAGAAAAAATCAAATGCTGCTTTTAACGTGAAGTTCTAAGCTGGCTTTAAACGCCTTGCTACCTGTAGTTTATTCCAACAAATCTCACCCCTTCGTCCTAATAATCTCAAACTTGCTGAGTATCTCTGCTCGCTGAGGTTTGGAAATGGTAATGGGGAAGTCTTTTCCATCCTCTCCTTTCAAGTAAAGCATATTACCATTGATCCGATCTACTTTATTCGTATTGATGAGATGCTTACGCGATACTCGGAAAAAATTAGGATGTTCGAATTGACCAATAAAGGTCTTTAAATTGGTCGTAAGTTGATAGTTCTTCTTTTCGGTATTCACCTTCACATAAGCACCATCTGCCTCTACATAGAGAATGTCGTTTTTATAAACCCTATGGTGTAGAAACTTATCAGGGATAAATATGGAGTCGTTTAATTCTCCTTTTTTTACTGGTTGAGGGTATTTGTTCTCGAAGTTTCTGACAGCCAAATCTATGTTAATTGTAAACTCACTGATTTTAAATGGCTTAATCAAAAAAGCTGCTGGTTGTGTCGCTAAAGCCTTTTTAACTGTTGCAGATTCTGAATTAGCACTGAGGTAGATTACAGGACATTGATGAAATTCATAAATCCGTGTTACAGTCTCAATTCCATCTATATCCCCCTCAATCATGATATCCGCAATGATAACTTGCGGCTCAAGTGACCTAGCTAAATCGATAGCGGCAGCTCCATTTCGAGCATTCCCCACTACCCGATAGCCAAGTGAGTTTAACTTTGTTTTCAGATCTTCTGCTATGAGTAGATCATCTTCTATGGTAAGAATATTATATGACATAATACTAGCTGCTTGAATATAAAACTAAGTTGAAGCCTAATGGTCTACAAGTTTTTCGCTGACATATGTTTTATTTCTTGTTAGTTTCACTAATTCTCTCATGAATAGAGCTTTTTCTCTAACCTACCTTCAGCCTGAGCTGGTAATTAAATCCATTCTTCGATGAGATTTTGAACTGACCATTCATCTGTTCAGATTGGATTTTGATCAATTGATTTCCAAATGAGTCGGAGCTTTCCCAAGCTCTTATGTCCATTTCCTCACCATTGTCTCGGTAGTCTAATATAATTTGATCATCTGATCCGATTATCGAGATAGTTATCAAAAGCAAACTTTCGGTCCTTGCATGCTTGATACTATTGGTCATCAATTCGTTGATGATTAACCCGAGACTGGTTGCCCGCTCTACTTTTAGCATCAACTCTTTAGAGACTTCCAATTGCACCTCTAATTCGCGATGCGAGGCATATTTCACTTCTTCGGTTAAAGACTTCAGGTATTGGGCAACATCCACAAACCCAACTTGCTCTCCTTCGTAAAGCATTCGGTGAAGAAGTGCTACAGAATTCACCCTAGCTTGAGAATCCGTCAAGGCTTCTTTGGCATCTGTAGATAGTAGCTTTTGAGATTGGAGACTTAGTAGGCTGCTTATCATTTGTAGGTTGTTCTTTACTCGATGGTTTTGTTCTTTAAGGAGGAGTTCATTACGCCGGGAAAGATTTCTGTTTTTTCGATATAGTCGAAAAAGGTAAAGTGACACAAACAATACGAATACAATGATGGCAATGGTAATATTGATAATTGTATTTCTTCTCTTAATGGTGTCATTTTTAACCATAATCTCCTGCTCCTTCTTTTCTGTTTCGTATTTCCGGTCAGCATCTTGGATAGCAGATTGCATTTCACCTCCGAGCTGATATTTCATTCTATCGAGTATTTCGTGATGGAGCCATAAGATGGTGTCATTTGCCGTCTCCTTTACCAGCACTCCAAACCAAACATTGTAAACACCATGATAACCACCATCTCTTTCTTGGGCAATTTCATATGCCTGTCTGATATACTTTTTGGCAGAATCATATTCTGCAAGGTGTGCGTAGCAACGAGCCATCCATACATAGCAATCCTGTTGCAGTTGTCTGCCTCCTGATAAAAGTGCCTCACGCTCTGCTTTCCTCCCATAATAGATCGCCTTGTTAAAGTCTTTATCACCCATTCTTGCTTTAAAAAAATACTGACGCATTAGACCAGCAAGTGCCCAGCCTCTAGAATCATATGAACATCCCTGATAGTCAATTTTACTAGCCATTTGGTAGTAATAAATCGAGCTATCATTCCAAAATTCAAAGTCCTTTCCAACAATATTTTCAAATCGGTCGTATTCCAACCGATGACTTAAATAAATACCATAGCTATTATACGTTTGACCTAAGAGACATGAGTCTTTCATTTTCAAGGATAAGGCAATATTTCTCTGCCCTACTTCTTCGGCTCTGTCCAGTATATTCATTAGAGAACAGCGTATAATCAATGTATTATTTAGCTCAATTACAGCCAAAGTATCTTTTCGTAATTCGGCATCATGAATATCTTTTAACAAATTGGCCACCAAAGCATCTGGATCAAGAGCTCCTTGCTTCTCGAGACTTTTGAATGGCGAGGATTTACCCTGCGAAAGCGCTAAATGATGAATAAGAAAATGGAACAGGACAAATAGAATTCGGAATGTCATCACGCCACGATCCTTAAATTAAAATTGAAGCCTTCAGAATTACCAACTTGATACTTGCCATTCATCTGCTCCGACTGAATTTTGATCAATTGGTTTCCAAATGAATCGGAGTTTTCCCAAGCCGCTAAGTCAACATCCGCTCCATTGTCTCGGTAATCCAATAGTATTTGGTCATCAGATTCTTTGATAACTATGCTCAAATAGAGTAAACCCTCAGTATTTGCATGCTTGATGCTATTGGTCATTAGTTCATTGATGATCAGTCCGAGACTCGTGGCACGCTCCATTTTGAGTGTCAATCCTTCAGTGACTTCTAATTGCACCTCTAATTCGCGATGCGAGGCGTATTTCACTTCATCGGTTAAAGACCTGAGATATGTTGCAACATCCGCAAACCCAACTTGCTCTCCTTCGTAAAGCATTCGGTGAAGAAGTGCTACAGAATTCACCCTAGCTTGAGAATCCGTCAAGGCTTCCTTGGCATCTGTAGATAGTAGTTTTTGGGATTGGAGACTTAGTAGGCTACTGATCATCTGAAGGTTATTCTTTACGCGGTGATTTTGTTCTTTGAGGAGGAGCTCATTACGCAGAGATAATCTTCGATTTTTCTGATATAAAAAAAATAAATACCCTGCCAATATTAAAAACATCGCGATGGCAAAGCTTGCAAAATATAGTTGCTGGTTTGAAGACCTCAGATCATCTTTCGTTTTTGTTAAAGCCACTTTAGTTTGAGAAACTTCAAACTTTTGATCCATTTCATGCAGTTTTCCAGTGTGTTCGGCAGCCATTTCTTTGTCCATCTCAATAAATGCGAGCTTCTGCAAGATCAATAATGTATCAAGATCATATGTCGAGGCGATATAATCATGCACCAAGTTGTAATAAGCGAGGTTTGGTGCAACATTCAACTCTTTTTGAAGCAATGAGATCCGCTCAATGATTTGGCTTATCCCCGATAGTTCATTTTTCCAAATCTTATAGTCTGCGTATCGTTTCGATGAGTGGATAAACAACTCGTTATCCCCTTCTTGTTCCACTATGGTTAAGATGGTGTCATATCTTGCCTCTACTTCACCCAGAAAGTCTCCGTAATCCCTATACTCCATATCAATCAATACCGAAATCACCCCTCGTTGGCCCCAGCCTTGAGTAATGCGATTATTGTGTGATTTACCCAGTTCAATGGCTCTTTTATGCCAATAAATCGCAGCGTTACACATTGTCAAATATTCGATAGTATCATTATAGTTGTTATTTCGTAAAGAAAAATTAAGCATACCAAGCCGATTGCAGACTTCAGCATAGTATCTGGGATCTGAGTATTTTTCAGCATAATGACATGCGATATCTGCATATTTTTTGGCACTTATCCTCATCTTTGATCCATGCATAGCAGTCGTCAGAACCGATGAAAACCGGATAATATTTACGGTATCCTTACGCGCTTCGGAAATTATAAGGCTATCTATAAGCAATGTTATATATTCCTCCTTATTCATTTCTCCCTTCTGAGGCTCATGAATCTGAGCTGCCAGTGTACAATAGGAGCAGACCAAAAAAAGCAGGATCAATTTCGATGGTGTGACAATCATTAATTGCAATAATAATTCTATTCAAACTTTTTTTTGCAAACCAAAAAACCTTTACTACGTTTGCACCATCAAATCGATCATGTGTCGATTTATTAAGAAGTGCTAAGAGACAGGCTCTATGACGCACTAGCAACCTCCACCCTATACGGAAAGGTGCTAATTCCTGAACGATAAATTGATAGTATGAAAAAAACAAAGCAGACATTCAGTTCGCGATTATCCGCGATTCACAAATCACTTTCTTTGAAGGTATCACCCTCAGTTATTCATGCAGCAGAATGCATGTGTTGCTGTTGATACAAATTTGACTCATTCAGGATTTTGAAGTCATCTAAGTGGTAGCATACGGTGCTATCTCAGCATAATCCTATCCGATCTATCATTCGATCAAATAATAACAAACTTATTTAAAATATTACAACACAAAACATATATTAACATGTCTGATAATCTAAAATTCGAAACCCTACAACTACACGCAGGACAAGAAATAGATCCAACCACAGGATCAAGAGCAGTACCTATTTACCAAACGACATCTTTTGGTTTTAAAAATTCCGAGCATGGCGCTAATCTTTTTGCGCTCAAAGAATTCGGTAATATCTATACGAGAATAATGAATCCAACCAATGATGTATTCGAAAAACGGATCGCAGCATTGGAAGGTGGGGTAGCTGCAGTATCTGTTGGCTCAGGTCAGGCCGCCCAGTTTATTGCTTTGAATAACATCCTCGGAGCTGGCGATAATCTGGTATCTACTTCATTCTTATACGGCGGGACTTACAACCAATTTAAGGTTGCTTTCAAGAGGTTAGGAATCGAAGCACGTTTCGCTCAAAGTGATAGTGCGGAACACTTTGAGGAGCTAATTGACGACAACACAAAGGCTTTGTATCTGGAAACAATCGGAAATCCAGGTTTTAATATTCCAGATTTTGAGGCAATCGCGGCTGTTGCTAAAAAGCATAACGTTCCACTTGTGGTAGACAATACTTTTGGAGCTGGAGGTTTTTTATTCAGACCCATTGAACATGGCGCAGCTGTGGTAACCGCTTCTGCTACCAAATGGATTGGCGGCCATGGAACGAGCATTGGTGGAGTGATCATAGATAGTGGTAATTTCAATTGGGGCAATGGTAAGTTCCCTCAGTTCACTGAACCATCTGAAGGGTATCATGGACTGAAGTTTTGGGATGTATTCGGAGAAGGAAATCCTCTTGGATTACCAAATATCGCATTCGCAATTAGAGCACGAGTAGAAGGGTTGAGAGATTTTGGTCCCGCACTAAGTCCATTCAATAGTTTCTTATTGCTTCAAGGTCTGGAAACATTATCTCTAAGAGTAGAACGTACTACTGAAAATGCTTTAGCGCTAGCAAAATGGCTGGAGAATCATCCAAAAGTTGAAGCTGTCAATTATCCTGGGCTTGAAAGCAGTAAATACCATAAGTTGGCCAAAAAATATTTGAAAAATGGTTTTGGTGGTGTGCTTTCATTTACCGTAAAGGGTGAAAAAGAAAAAGCAACCAACCTAGTGGATAATCTTGGGTTAATCAGTCACTTGGCGAATGTTGGTGATGCGAAAACTTTGATCATCCAACCATCCGCAACGACGCATCAGCAACTTTCTGACGAAGAACAATTACATGCGGGAGTACTTCCTAACCTGTTGAGAATATCTGTAGGTATCGAGCATATAGATGATATCAAAGCAGATCTCGAACAAGCGTTTGCGAAAATATAGAATTTAAAGCCGATGCAAAAGACGCTTACCATGGAGCCAAAACCGTCCATTCTAAAAGTAGAAAAACCTATCATTCTTGAGAGTGGAAACACTCTTGAGAATGTCAGGATTGCTTACACGACCTATGGCGAATTGAACGCCGAAAAATCGAACGTAGTATGGGTTTTTCATGCACTTACTGCAAACAGTAATCCAGCGGAGTGGTGGTCTGATTTGGTAGGGTCTGGTAAGCAAATCAATCCGGAGGATCACTATATCATTTGTGCTAATATGCTGGGTTCATGCTACGGAAGCACTGGACCAAAAAATCGACGATTTCCGATGCTCACTATCCGAGACATGGTTTCAGCACACCAAATATTGCGCGATCATCTGAACGTTGAAAAAATCCATCTTGGAATAGGTGGATCAATGGGAGGTCAGCAGCTTTTGGAGTGGGCAGTACAAGAACCAGAGCTGTTTGAATTCATTGTGCCATTGGCCACTAATGCCAAGCATTCTCCATGGGGAATCGCATTCAATGAAGCGCAAAGGATGGCATTGGAGAATATTGATCCCACGAAAGGCTTGCAAGCGGCCAGAGCAATTGCAATGCTATCGTATCGGCATTATGATACTTACGAGCATACCCAAACGGATGTTGATCAAAGGTGGGATGGTTTTTCCGCTTCCTCATATCAGCAGTATCAAGGCGAAAAATTGCGTAAACGATTCTCAGCGGAGAGTTATTACTATCTATCAAAAGCCATGGACAGTCACCATTTGGGGAGACACTTTGGGTCAATACAAGCAGCCCTTGGACGTATCCGAGCAAAAGCATTAGTTATAGGAATAGATACGGATATTCTATTTCCAACTCAAGAACAGCAAGAATTAGCCAATTGGATACCAAATGGACTTTTTGTCTCTGTCCATTCCAAATACGGACATGACGGTTTTTTGACTGAAGCCAATGCAATAGCTGAACTATTAAACGATTTTTTAAATGACTAAAAAAATTGGAATTTTTGGTTTTGGAAGTGAAGCACAAAACTATATTCAAATGCTAAATACCTCTGGTATTGATGCTGAGGTCATGAAAATATGTGTTAAAAACCTAAGCATTGTTGCTGATATTGATAGTCCACTTTTAACATTTGACCCTAAGTCAATAACAGAAAATCCTGAGATAGATATTGTAATAGAACTCATTGACAATGCTGATTTTGCGTACGAAGTGGTAAAATCCTCTCTTGAAAATGGAAAGTTTGTTATTTCCACTAATTACGAAATGATAGCTGAGCACCTCCTTGAGCTGATCTCATGGAATCAGATCTTCGAAAATAAACTCTTCTATGAAAGTGCTGTTTCTGGATCTGCCCCACTTATTCAATCCGTTCAGCGATTTTCCGGCGAACAAAAAATTACACGTGTGAGAGGTATTCTTAATGGGTCTACAAATTATATCCTGTCGCATATGCGGGAGAAGCGTCTAACACTGAAGGATTTTTTGAATGAACAAAAAACTGGCTTAACCAAGTTAGATGCGGAATTGAATCTTTCAGAAATAGATACTGCTCATAAGCTAATCATTCTTGCCTATCATACGTACGGTAAGACTATCTCTAATCTCGAAGAGATAAGAATAGAGAGCATTTCCAACATGGAAGACCACTTCTTTGAACTAGCTGAAGCACAAAATCTTAAAATCAAATCGGTAGCAACAGCTTATCTTAAAAATGACGTTCTCTGCCTGAAAATTCAACCTGAACTGGTCTCATCGGATGATCTTCTATACGACATAGAAAATGAACATTTGGCGATAGTGATAGAAGACGAGCATGGTAGATCGCAATGTCTTACGCAGAAGGACTCTGAAAACACATCTATTGGAGTGGTGGCATTCAATGAATTCTCTTCTTTAATTAAAGAACTTTCTCAACAAAATCCGAGGAATACTTCGCTACAAAAAAGCGCTTAATCTCAATCCATATATTCCATTGGTGATCTTCCAAAGCGCTTTTTGAATACAGTAGAAAAGTAGCCTGGTTGTTGAAAACCAACTGCATAGGCAATTTCGGATGCTCTTGAGTAACTATTCTTCATTAGCAGATCCTTTGCTTTTTGCAGCCTGATCTCTTTAACAAAATTTGCAGGAGACAATCCGGTCATTTTACGAATATATCTGTAAACCTGTCTTTCGCTCATCGAAACAATTTCGGCTAATCGAGCCACATTAATTGTTGAGTTTTTAATATCATCTAAGACGAATTGTTCCAATGTCTTAATCAATTTTTGCTCTACAGGAATCTCCTCTTCATCCGACAACTCAGGCTTATTACGCTCCTGATTGTTACGCAAGAGATTCTCTACCCTTACGATCAACTCCTCTGGATTGAATGGCTTTACTAAATAGTCATCGATTCCAATTCTTAGTGTACTCACTTTTTCTTGTTCTTCGCCAATTGCACTAATGGTAACGAAAGGGATATGAGACCACTCAGCAGATTTTTTAACCTCACGCGCGAATGTAATACCATCCATTCTTGGCATCATTACATCTGAGATGATCAAATCTGGTACAGATATTTTCAACTGTTCGAGAGCGTCCATTCCATCACATGCAGTAGTTACTTCATAATCGCTCTTGAGCAATTTGGTAATATATTGACGCATATCAAGGTTATCATCAACTACAAGTATTTTATTAACGAAGGGCTCCCCATGCTTCCTTTCTTTATAGTCAGCAAGTACTGGTATAGCAGCATCTTCAAAGCGCTCGCTAAAAAGCACCATCCCTTTGGGAAATCTGATAGTATATTTTGTCCCCAAGCCTTCTAAGCTTTCAACATTTAGATTCGCTTCATGTAGGTTAATAATCTCCCGAGCCAAAACAAGTCCCACACCAAACCCGTCCCTCTCACCTGAGTGAAGTGTTTCTGATTGAAAATCTTGATCAAATATTCTTTCCAACACCTCTTTAGACATTCCTCTGCCCGTATCTTTAATCGTTAGCACTAATTCATCTCCGGATTCAAGTAGTACGTGGATAAAGTCATTTTTCTTTGACGCATCAAATGCACTTGCTATCAAATTCACCAGTACATTTTGGATTTTATCTTGATCTCCAAACACCAAAAGGAGATCAGCACTCGCGTGATCAAACTTAATATCTATATTGAGCTCTCTTGATAAGTGATCAAATGAGGCAATAACGATGGAGATGGTATTAACCAAATCAAATTCTCCCTTATTGAGCTGAATCCGACCAGCCTCCATATTAGAAAGATCTAGAATTTCATTAATCAGTTTTTGTAATCGCGCCACATTCCGATCTGCTACCTCTAAGTCCTTAATGACGGGATCCTGCTTTGGAAGCACACTCAACGCATGCTTAATTGGTCCCTGAATCAGCGTGAGTGGGGTTCTTAGCTCATGAGAAATATTGACAAACCATTTTGACTTAGCAGATTCCATCTTCTGAATCTCCTGATTCATATCCTGAATCTCAATGTTTTTTATAGCAAGCAAGCGGTTAGCTTTTGCTTTGAGCCTTTGACTCCTCAGAATCATAATAGCTACAATCAAAAAAATGAGTGCCACAGCGATCAAAATGCTGCGTTGCTTCCGCCACTTCTCTAATTTCTCAGCCGCTCTTGTGAGTTCTAGATCCTTTAGCGCTAGTTCATTCTCCTGCCTGATTAACTCATATTCCACCTCCACTTCTTGGAGTTGCTTCATTATATCCAAATCATAAAAAGAGTCACTTGCCGCTCTAGATTTTTTCAATAAATCATATGCGAGCCTATGGTCTCCAAGTTGATAGTAGTACTGATGTCTAATTTCATCTAACCCAAATTCAAAACCAGCAATAGAATATTGGACTCCTAACGCTGATGCCATATCCAAATAACCCTCTACCAGATCAAGCTTCCCCATATTTAGATAGAGATCTGCAAAGTTTTGATATACATATGCTAATTGCACATAGTCTTTGAGTTCGTTACACAGACTTTGTGATAGTTGGTACCCTACTAGTGCTTTATCATAAGCTCCTAAAGCGTGGTGGATTATTGCTATCCCAAATTCAGCTTCGAGTTTTTGAACTACACTCCCGTGACTCCATTCCAAACTCTCTTCATAAACATCCAAAGCAAGGTCATATTTCTTCATGCTAGTATAGAGACTACCTAAGTTTCCTAACATGTAAGACACACTCGACGAATCATTAAAACCCTTCTGAATCGTGATCGCCCGTAAATAATTATTTTCGGCCAATTCATTCTCGTTGATATAAGCATAGGAATTGGCAATCACGTTGAGCAAATGTGCACTTTCACTATATACCTTAAGGGAATCAAAAATCCTGAGAGCCTTGTGATAGGTGTTGATCGCTGCACCTACTTTTTCTTGATCATACAGAATATTTCCAAGCAAATAATAGCTCTCGGCCAAAGCCGAGGGATTCCTATTCGCAATGTCATAAGTCGCAATGGATAGATCTATAAAATATTGTGCAGTATCAAACTGAAACTGATCATTGAAGAAAACACTCCAAGAAAAATAAATATCAGTCAAAAAAGAATCTTCGGCTGACTTCATATATTTAAGGCTGACCTGCCAGAGACTGTCTATCCGAACTGAGTCAAATGGATTTAATTCTACGATTGCGTCGGTCAGCCTTTCATGCGGTTGATCTCTTGCATACGTTATTGAATTGCCAATAATAGCAAAGACCAATAGCAAAAAAATCACTTTAACCAAACGTGGAAAATTATAAGTTTTCAATAGGTAGTAATTAGGAATTAAAGGGCAGTTGCCAAGATAAAGAACAATCAGTTGAGTCGATAACAAAATACACTCTCTTACGTTGAATATGCCGTAAACTAATTTTTGAACCTTAAATTATATAACGATATGAGCGCTGGAAAAACGCTTTTCACTTTTATTACTGGAATTGCTGCTGGATTAGCTATTGCCTATGCAGCCGACCCACAAGGAAGTGCAAAAACAATTAAGAAACTGGAAAAAGAGTTGAAAAACACAAAGAAAATAGTTGATAAAAAACTTGAAGAATATAAGGTTGACTATAATCAAGCTGTAGATAAGTATTCGGACAAATCTAAAGGTCTGATTAATCAAGCTAAAGGCTTGATCGATCAAACTAAGAAAAACGTGAAAGCATAAATTTTTAAGTTTTTTGCACAAAGAGGCTCCCTTCTGGAGCCTTTTTTGTTTTCATTGAACGCTAATCAGAGTTTATCAAAAGGGCCTACCTCAATCAAAACAACAAAAGCCAGCAGTTGCTGGCTTTAAAATTTCATACAAGTTCTGATTATATATGAATTACCTCATCATATGCAGCAGCGGCGGCTTCCATTACCGCTTCACTCATGGTAGGATGAGGATGAACAGCTTTGATAATCTCGTGTCCAGTAGTCTCAAGTTTTCTGGCTGTTACAGCTTCGGCGATCATCTCAGTTACGTTTGCCCCGATCATATGACAGCCTAACCACTCGCCGTACTTAGCATCGAATATCACCTTAACAAATCCATCCTTGTGACCAGCGGCACTTGCTTTTCCTGACGCTGAGAATGGGAATTTACCAACCTTGATTTCGTAACCAGCCTCCTTAGCTTGAGCTTCTGTCATCCCAACAGACGCGATCTCAGGTGCGCAGTATGTACATCCTGGGATATTTCCATAATCTAGAGGTTGAGGATTTTGACCAGCGATTTTTTCTACACAAATAATCCCTTCGGCAGAAGCCACATGCGCTAACGCTGGACCATGAACGATATCGCCAATAGCGTATACACCGTCAATATTTGTCTTATAATAATCATCAACGAGTACTTTTCCACGCTCAGTTTTTACGCCAGTTTCTTCCAGTCCAAGGTTTTCTAGATTAGTTGCTACTCCAACTGCAGAGAGTACAACATCGCACTCTAGAATCTCTTCACCTTTCTTGGTCTTGACACTTACTTTGCATCCAGCACCTTTGGTGTCGACCTTAGTCACTTCGCTACTGGTCATGATCTTTATACCATTTTTCTTGAAGTTTCTTTCCAATGCTTTACTGACTTCCTCATCCTCTACAGGAACGATTCGATCCATGAATTCGACTACAGTGACCTCAGTACCTATAGAATTATAGAAATATGCAAATTCAACACCAATAGCTCCTGATCCAACAACTACCATTTTCTTTGGCTGTTTATCCATCACCATTGCCTTACGATAACCAATAATCTTTTCATTGTCGATAGGCATAGTAGGTAGCTCTCTTGATCTACCACCTGTTGCAAGGATTACACTTTTAGCTAGGTAAATACTTTTCTTCCCTGACTCATCAGTGACCTCTACATTCCTGTCCTTCTTTATTTTGCCATGACCAGCAATCACGTCAATCTTATTCTTCTTGAAAAGGAATTGAATTCCTTTGCTCATACCTCCAGCTACGTCACGGCTTCTCTTTACCATACCAGCAAAATCAACATTAGCCTCTTTAACGTCAATACCATAGTCTTTGGCGTGCGAGATATACTCAAACACATTGGCACTTTTCAGTAATGCTTTTGTAGGAATACATCCCCAATTCAAGCATATACCGCCAAGCTCAGATCGCTCAACCACACCTACTTTCAACCCAAGTTGAGAAGCACGAATCGCTGCTACATATCCACCAGGACCACTACCAATTACAATCAAATCATATGACGACATAATATTCTATTTATATGAGACTACTCCAATTTTCAGCATTTGAGACAATTCTTACAAGAGAAAACACAACCAGATAAATATTGATGAAAATTAAAACTCTTCTGGAGCGATTATTCGCAAATACTCTCTTTAAATGAGTCTGCAAAAGTATTAAGAAAAGAGGAAAAATGGGTGCTAGGAATCTACCCAAATTGTCCTTTTCAGCAGGAATTATAAACCAAAACACCAAACTGGAGAGGATAATCAGTCCTAATAAAATTTCCTTTTCGGATAATTGGGGAAAGTTCTTGTAAATCAGAAGAATCAAGCTGGCTACAGTGAGGAGTAAAAACCAAGGATGTAACACAAAGGATCTTGGGAAAAAATTGGCCATGATTTCTTCCATTGTAAAAAGAAAATTCTGGCTGAGAGAGAAATATGGCACTAGCTCTTGAAATACATGAAGGTGCTCTAATAGAAAAATTCTGTGAACGTTCCAAAGCAAGTTCCCTGATGCGCCAAATAGTACGGCTACTAAATAATTTAATCTAATAGTCTTTCTAAAGGCAAAAAAACCAAAAACTAGAAAGCCAGGAATAAAGAAAACTCCAGCATTTCTTGTCAGAAGAGCCAACATCAAGCTCCCTCCGACACCAATTAAAGTGACCTTTTTTTGTGTGTGAATGAAAGTCAAACTAAAGTAAACCGCCAGACTCATGAACACCATAAATAACAACTCACTCCAGACATAAACCGAACACATTAATATTAATGTATTCAATCCAAGAATAGCTAAAGTGAATTGTACGTTCAGTGCTTTTGAGAACATCTTTTTCACAATAGTCACCCAGATAACCTGATGAGTAATTAAGAGTACTAACTGTAATAAAAATGTGTAACTGGTAAAAAAAAGGCTCGGGATGAGTATTAAAGAATATAACGGAGGCCAATAAATTATTGCCTTACCACCTGGGCCAATGTACTGGCCATAATTCGCTACATTTTCGGCAATATTGATGTAATAAATCGAATCTGGAGAAATAAGGTTTCCACTCTCTATGCAACATAAAAAATAGAAAATTGTGACTGGACCAATGGCCAACAAGGAGTCTCTGATATCACTCAAATGAATTAGTTTTACGGCTATCAGTAAAAATAGGAAAAAGAATTACATAAAATGACCGTATGAAACTACTGGAAGGAAAAATCGCACTGATCACTGGTGCATCAAAAGGTATCGGACGAGCTATTGCGACACGTTATGCAGAACAAGGTGCTAACGTAGCTTTCACTTATCTCTCTAGTGTGGAGAAAGGAGAAGCACTGGTAAAGGAACTTGAGGCATTTGGTGTGAAAGCCAAAGGATACCGATCGGACGCATCCGATTTCAAGGCAGCCCAAGAATTGATAGATGGAGTAGTAGCGGACTTTGGTGGACTTGATATTTTGATTAATAATGCTGGAATAACCCGTGACAACCTCCTGATGAGAATGTCTGAGGAGCACTGGGATGAGATCATGAATATCAATCTTAAATCCTGTTTTAATACGGTTAAGGCCTCCGCTCGAACCTTTATGAAAGCTCGCGCAGGCTCTATCATCAATATGTCTTCAGTAGTAGGTCTAAAAGGAAATGCAGGACAAGGAAACTATGCAGCATCAAAAGCTGGAATCATAGGTTTCACTAAATCCGTGGCTTTGGAACTCGGCTCAAGAAATATCAGATGTAATGCAGTTGCGCCAGGTTTCATAGAGACTGAAATGACTGATGCTTTGGACGAAAAAACCGTGCAAAGCTGGAGAGATGCCATTCCACTTAAGCGTGGTGGTAAACCAGAAGATGTAGCCGATGCATGTGTTTACTTAGGATCTGATATGTCTGCTTACGTGAGCGGGCAAGTACTTCAGGTAGATGGCGGAATGCTTACCTAATTATAGATTAGCTAATTAAATATACAAGCCGTTGAATCCAGAAATATAACATCTGGTGCAGACGGCTTCATAATTTTCATGGACAATAGTTGGTATTCTTTGGAAGTATCCCCTTTATGGGTGTTCGCTGCCCTGCTCTTGGCAGCTGGGATTTCCCTATTGCTGTATTCCAAGCCTAAAATGCCTTGGAGCAAATCCATGAATATTTTGATGGGTTTTCTAAGATGGAGTGCAGTCTTCTTAATCATTCTTTTATTGATTAATCCTCATTTAGAATTCAATACAAACGAGATAGAAAAACCTGTGATGGTCATTGCTCTGGATAACTCCGAGTCAGTTGCCCTAAGAGAATCGGGAGCTTCACCTGAGGAAGTCAAAAAATGGATCAAAACTATCTCAGTTCAACTTCAAAAGGATTTCTCGGTAAAAATCGAACTGCTTAATCAATCTGCTTCCGATTCAGTGTTCTTTGATGTGCCTCAAACGAACCTTAGTGAACTGCTAAAAAGAATAAAGAACGTATATGCCAATAGAAATCTAGCTGGGGTAATTCTAGCCTCAGATGGCATACTCAATGCAGGTCAGTCCCCAGCATATTCGACCTATCATCGCCCACTTTTTACGATTGGGCTCGGAGATACCGTCGCTCCGAAAGACGTCTCTATTCAATCCATCAGACACAACAAGGTCGCCTATCAAGGAAACGAATTTCCAATCTCAGTAAAATTATATCAAAAAGGATTTGCGGGTGAAGAGGTAAAAGTACTGGTACGTAATGGCTCTAAAATCCTCGCATCAAAAGGAATTAAACTGAACAAAACGATTAATGAGATTTCCTTCATTTTACCAGCAGACAATCCAGGTGCGAATAGGCTAACCATCTCGATAAGTGAAAAAGAATATGAATCCACATTTGTCAATAATACTCAAGATATCTACATAGATGTAATAGATGGCAAAGAGGAGATTTTAATCTTAGCTCCAGCTCCACATCCAGACATTAATGCCATCATGGAAATACTCAGTGGCAATGAGAATATCAAAGTGACTTTGTATATCCCTGGAATTTATGCTCAGCCAAAAAACAAAGGATATGACGCAATCATAGAGCATCAGGCTTTTGACAATACCAATTATGGGGATTACACTTCGGGTGGCCGCTGGTATATATTGGGAGACAGGAGTAACCTAGCTAAGATGACTTCCAGCATAAGCTACCTGTCGATAGCCAAAAAAGGTAATAGGCAAACTAAGGATCAGGTAAGGGGGTACTTGAACGAAACTTTTTCAAAATTCAAATTAGACCCGAGTTTAACAGACCGTTTAGCCAATTATCCACCAATAGCAGTAC
>CAYGPP010000038.1:16488-28032 GCA_964351885.1 uncultured Marinoscillum sp. | reverse complement strand
CATCAGCACATGGAACAGTATGGGTTGAATGATTGGGTGGAGGAATTGATCACAGATCCACTTTTCTTATCCAATGCAGCCCATCGAAAAGACCAGTTAGCCAAACTTCAAGACAGCATTATCCAATCACCAATTGATGCTGAATTGGTAACGGCAGTTTTATCCAAGATTAAGAATTTCTCAGAGTTTGAAGCATTCCGATTTCGCTCTTCTACCAATGCTGAGGATTTGGAAACGTTTTCCGGGGCAGGACTCTATGACTCGTATTCAGTGAAGAAAGGTCATAGCACCAAAACGGTTGAAGCAGCCATCAAGAAGGTATGGGCGAGCTTGTGGAATTGGCGTGCTTATGAAGAGCGCGACTATTTCAAGATTGATCATTTGTCTTGTGCTATGGGGATACTGGTTCACAGATCCTTCCCAGATGAAGATGCCAATGGTGTGGTTATCACTAAGAACCTTTATAATGCTAACCCCGGATATATCATCAATGTCCAATATGGAGAGGAGAGTATTGTTTTTCCTAAGCCAGGAGTGATTCACGATCAGATGATTTTATTCACATGGTCAATAGATCCGGCGGAGGATTTTATGTTGGAATACTTCTCGTTTTCCAATGTTCCAGAACTAAATGGAGAAAGGGTAATGACCCAAGAGGAGATTTTCGAACTGGGACGATATGTTACTGAAATTAAGAGAAGATTTTACTTAAGTCTTCCACATAAATGCAATTGTTCTTATGAGGACTTTGGTGTTGATATTGAGTTCAAAGTGGACTCTGAAGTGTCGCCAAGGAAAATTTATATTAAGCAAGCGCGATTGTATCGCTAACTGAGAAGATTATGAAAAGAATTTTGTTGATCGGATTGATTGTGATTGGAGGACTTCCATTTGCGTGTGACTTTGGTTCTAGTAATTATGAAAGTCGACCGTATAAAATAGATAGCATTGGTGTATTGGCTGGTAAGTTGATTACTTCCAATAGTTATGAATATGTTGCCGCTGTAGAGCCTGATGAACCAATTGTCTCCACGAGTTTTGGCCTTCAAATGTCTGTTCTAAGCACAAAGAGTGTTGATGTGGCCTTAAGATTTGGCATATCAATTATCAATAGAGCATTTGCTGATCTTCCAATACCTCCGTCTGTTTCCGAAATTGCTCAGATTGAAGTTTTTGCCAGTGATACATTGTTCTTTGATGAAGGGACTTACCCTGCTGGACAAACAATCACAGAGTTGTTCAGTGCTGGTAGTAATTACTATGGTGAGTTCGAAACGATTGATTTTTTGGTTGTTAATATGGAAAACTGGGATAGATATGATCGGATTATTCTCGAGTTAAAGGAGGAAGTTACTTCTGAATTCTCAGGGTCTTTCTCAGTAAAAGTATTGATGGAAGATGGTGATCTATTTGAGGTGGAGAGCGAGCGGGTGACGATTAAGTAGTTTTTCTCCTAAAGTTTATTTTATTAGTCCCCATTATTACTAACCAAAGACAGATTCCGATTTCACCTATGGTTTCCGAGATTTCTTTGATAGTGGAAACAATGGTGTCGCCATAAGTTGGGATTAGAAAATAGCCAGAAAAATCATTCAGAGATCCGAACAACTTACAATCAACAAGACTCTAAAAGAGGTTAGAATGGAACTTAGACTTACAGGCTAAGTACCCAAAATAGCACAAACCGAAGAAGTTTTTTTAGAACCGAACGATAGTTATTTAGCTTTAATCATTGGACGAAAGAATGAAAATTGCCAAGTCTCGATTGATGGATAATTAAAATTTTGTATCTACACAAATTCTTATGTATAGCCTAACGAGAAGCTATTTTCATGTTGAAATTGTCAATGCTTAGCATACTTCTAGTTCCCTAAGTTTTGGAAACTCCTTTATTGCTCAAGATGAATTCGGCGTAATTAAAATCGTCAATTGTATCTATATCAATCGAGTCCCGACTACTCATTAGATAGGCATAACTCTTATCAGTGTAGTAAATATTTTTATTAATTATTTGTGTTTTAAAGACATAAATTGCACCATTTGGATAATATGAACATCGATAGTCTTGTCTGTTTTTTAAATCATCATTAAAAATATCTATAAATTCATTCTGACTATTCAAGTATTTGTGCCAAGTAATAGGATGTTTTTCTTTAGTATAACTAATAACTGAATCCGCATTTTTTTCTCTAAACATTTTGATAGCATTATCTATGTCCTGATAAGATCTTAGTGGGGAAGTCGGTTGAAGTACTATGAATTCTCCAATTTCAGTATTTCTATTTTCACATAATTTACTTATTAAGTGAATGTAATTGTCTACTGAAAGAGCTTCATCAGTAGCTAAATATGCAGGTCTTAAAAAAGGACATTTGGCTCCATATTTTACTGCAATTTCTGCGATCTCCTGACTATCCGTTGAAATAATTATTTCCGTAATCGATTTGGCTTTTTTTGCAGCTTCAATCGTGTATGAGATAAGTGGTTTCCCCAAGAGATTTTTAGTGTTTTTACCCGGTAGTCCCTTAGAACCACCACGAGCAGGAATGATTGCAATCATATTTTTTTTCAAATTAAAATCTAGATTGATAAAGGCGTTTAATGCGATGAATTTGGCTTGATATAAACGAAGTTAATTGAACTGACTTATAAGCACAATTCTTGAAAAGAACATAAGAAGCAAAATCAAAATAATTGGCAATCAACTTAAAGGTAATAACTATGATGAATGTTGCTTCTGCTTGCTTAGTGACTCATTCTTCATCTTGTTAAGATTAAATTACTACCGGCTATAAGCGGGTAGTAGTTTAATGAGTTTCTTCTCATTTATTCTTTGATACATCTGATACCAGTGACTGTTTTAATTGCACATTCTTCATAGTTTATTTCTTCGTTCAGGAACAAGGAAATCATAGTCCTTGTTTGCGAATAAGGATGTCTTCCCATTATACTGGTGGCCAAAACACAAATGCCTTGCCCGAAAGTTGGATCCCCTCAACCAACGCTATTTTAAACTCAAGTTGGTCGGATAACACAACTAAGAAAAAGAAAATGTTGTCTTAATGATGGGGAGTACCACATAACTTAGGTCAATAACCGAACTGGCTAATTATTAAAAGGATCAGAATAGAAATGCTCATTTTTAATTTCAAAAAATCTAGAAGGGTTAATTCGCTTATTGAGATAATTGAATTCGCAAAAACTTAAAAAATATCGAAATGATGATCAACTAATTATACTCTCGAATCAAAACCTCGAGATGTTAAGCAACCGTCTTTTCTTAAAGTTTATTTTGCTTGTACCCATTATCACTAACCACAAGCAGATACCGATTTCACTGGTGGACTCAAGGATTTCCTTCAAGAGTCGAAATGATTGTATCACCGAAAGTAAGGGACACCAAATACCAAAAAAATCAATTAGCCTAAAGCTTATGTGCAGACTTTTTCGCTTCGAAAATTGTAGGTTCATAGTCTGAATTTTATGTAGCCGTAGTGTTACAATTGTTACCAACTGCGAGGTAATTATTGCGTTTATTTATGTAATTAAAAACGCATACAATCATGAAAAATCTTCAACTTTTATTACTCGCGATTTCTATCATCACTGTATCCTGCAGTGACTCCTTGAATGAGATATCCACTACGGATGAGGTTACCAATTTAGTGCAGATCGACACTTTACCTCACCAACTTCTAGATGGGGCTGAAACAGACGCTCTTTTATTGTTAAGGGAGGAAGAAAAACTGGCTAGAGATGTATATACGGGCCTGTTTGAGAAATGGACAGTCCTATCTTTTTTGAATATTTCAAAGAGTGAGCAAAATCACATGGACGCTGTGCTCACGCTCCTTAACAAATACCAAATAGTGGATCCAGCTGCTACAACAATAGCAGGCGAGTTTAAAAACACTACCCTCCAATATCTGTATGACAGCTTAGTCATCGCTGGGTCTCTGACTAAAGAAGACGGCTTTCTGGTAGGAGCAGCAATAGAGGAAATAGATATTCTCGACCTGAAAACATCCTTGGAAATTACTGATAATGAAGATATTCAGTTGGTATTCCAAAACTTAATGAAGGGCTCCGAGAGTCATCTCAGGTCTTTTGTGAAAAACTTGTATAGCATGGGAATTAATTATAGCCCAATCTATATGACTCAGGAGGCTTACGACCTAATTATAGCATCTGGTAGACAAAATGGTGGTGCATCTGTAGGCGGTAAAAAAAATGGAAATGAAATTTAGTAGGATGAAATCGACTTTTTGGAGTATCGGAATTGTCATACCTACAGTTTGCCTTGCATTAGGATGTGGTGATACTCAGAGCGCAAAAGCTCAAACAACAGATGACACGAATAAACAAGTAGCAACTGCGGCCTTGGAAAAAAATCAGGTTTCAAACTTAATAGAAACAAACTGCTATGTCTGTCATAACCCAAAAAGCACTTCTCATGATGACATGTTGGCTCCCCCACTTGCAGGGATCAAGATGCGCTATTTAGGCGCAACCGAAGGTCGCGAAGCATTTATAGACCAAATGACGACTTTTGTTTCCAACCCAAATGAAGAGGCTTCTTTGATGAAAGGACCTATTAGACGCTTTGGGCTGATGCCTAAAACGGCATTATCTACAGAAGAAATCAGGAAAATAGTCACCTTCATTCATGACAATGAAATTCCGGCACCTACATGGTTTGCACAACACGAAAGAGAGATGCATGGTAAGAATAAGCAATAGGTTAGGAAAAACTCATTTCAATTGACGAGCATTAATTCATTGACTACTCTTTTTCAAAGTCACAGAAAAGCACATTAACAATGGTTCTCTCAGTACACTCTGCCTTCGGCCATTGCTTTTGCATCCAGATTTCGGCCAATTATTATTCCTATGAACATTCCTAAGCTGATGCCCAGCGATAGCCCTAATGACCGTTCAAAACGCTCACCAACAAGTACTCCTAAGACTACTCCAAATCCAGCTCCCAAACCCACGCCCATAGTAGTGTAATAGCCTTTAGATATTAGAGAATACTTTTCTTTCAAATAGACTTTAAACTCATCAAAGGTATTTTTGAGGTGTTTTTTACCGCTGACAATATTTGATTTTAAATCTAATCTTCCAAGTTCAGCTTCTAAAGATTGAATTTCTTCAGTTGAGAAGTCTCTACTTTTCAATTGAGCAATTACATGAAGGAATTTCTCATGAATTTTAATTTCGGATTTGGATGTTTTTTCGTTTTTTGAACTTTGAATAAAGTCAGAAGCTTCTTGCAATGTCATATTATTCTATATTTTGTTGTTTCTTCTTTAGTGGCTCAAATCAGAAATTATTACACTTTAGACTTTGTTTTTTTGGAGCTGATTAAAAACCATTTTTTCCTTTGTTAAGATCAAGCTCTTAACTCTTCCATGTCTGCTATAATGGACTCAAGTTTTTTGAAAATGCGTCCATAGACTAGATTCAAATCCCACTTGTAAATTCCGCCAGCAGAAAAGGCTAATAGAGCCATTACTAAAATCAAGCCTAGCAGCGGGTAAAGTGGAATACCAAATACCAACATCATATTGGGAAACTGAGTAACAACTTCTTTGGTAAATACTTCGCCTGGTAGTTCTCCGGTGAACGAGCCAAACCAGAAGCCAGCTACTACGGACAGGAAGGCAAGCGGGTAAAATATTCGAGCGAATTTAATATTGTAAGAAATCATTTCTTTCACCCATTTATCAAAAGTTTTTAAGTACTGATAGCTGTTTACATTTTTGTCAATTTTATGTACTCCTTTCATCAATTTAGAATTGACGAACGCGAGGGAATTAAGCAAGACAAAAAAGCCAATTCCCATAGCGGGAATATTTACTACCAAGGCCATCAGCATAATGAAAAAAGAACCTGCTACAATTGCGATAATGTTTGTTTTGAACATTCGATTGAATTTGTCTACTACGTGTTCAGACTTCTTGCTATAAAGGTCATTCAGTTTTGGAGCGATGAGCGCATCACTTTTCAAGAAGCCTTCTTTCCATATTGATTCAATTGACTTTTCCATCTAATAATTTTTTTAATCGTTCTTTAATTCGCTTTATGCGTACCCCGATATTGTTAGGATTGCTACCCATGATATCGGCAATTTCTTGGTACGACTTTTCTTCTAGATAGAGCAAAATCACACCTCTGTCGACTTCTGATAATTGCTTGATAGCAGCATAGAGTTGATCCAATGACTCATCATCAAATGCGTGCGTTTCTTCAGCTATATCAATAGGTATGGTATCAGAAGCAAAATGCTGTTGGTTGTTTTTCTTCTTCTTCAGCATTGTTAAACTCACATTGAGAGACAACCTGTACACCCAAGTAGACCACTCGGACTGCCCTTTGAAATTGTCTTTACTCTTCCATATCTGCAAACAAACCTCTTGATAGTAATCCTCAAAATCTTCTTGCGTATTGGTATACGCTCGACATATCTTTATAATAATGGCGGCATAAGGGAGAATTGATGAAGTATAGAAATCGCTGCTCACTTGTTTTTTCTTGTTTAGTGGCTGAAGTCAGATATTATTACACCCTACGAAATATTTTATTTTGGACTTGTGGATAGGGGAAGTTAGG
This sequence comes from uncultured Marinoscillum sp., assembly GCA_964351885.1. Taxonomy (GTDB): domain Bacteria; phylum Bacteroidota; class Bacteroidia; order Cytophagales; family Cyclobacteriaceae; genus Marinoscillum. The sequence continues at coordinate 21,420 of CAYGPP010000038.1, read as the reverse complement.
ATTGGAATCTTTTATGTATTCAAAACTACATTCTGTAGCGTATGATTCGAAATTTGCTTTATCGGCTTAAATTTTCTGTTTATTAGCTTATTTCCAAGTCTATTTGTTTTCCTGAATCAAAAGCTTTTTTATCCATTTGAGTACCAATTGCCAATCCAATAACCATTCCTATTGGTAAGCCTAATCCAAGAAAGCCCATATTACCCGAAGTAGCCCCAAAAGCGGCTCCAATCGGAATTCCAAAAGCACTCATGCCAATGACCATCCAAGTGTTACGGTAATGATTTTTCGTGACCAGCTTTAGTTCCTTCTCGAGAAGTTTGAGAATACTGGACAGTGACTTACGCATCTGCTTTTTGAGCTTTTTTGCTGACTCTGAGCAGTTGTTTATTGCGTCAATATTAAGGTTGATAGCACTTATTACTTCATCGGTAAGTGTTCTATTACTCAATTCTGCGATGAGCTGATCTAGCTGATTATAAAGTTTACTATACCTTTTGTCCAGATCAAATTCCGATTTCTTAATTGCCTTTTTAATTTCCATCTTGAATATTTTGTTGATTTGAATGGGGGTTATGCCAAAGATACTTATGGAATTTTCAGAAGTTATCTTCTTGGTTTGTAGCTGATTGCGAATACCAATTACACAAATCCGAAAATATTTTGAAAAGGGTTAATACACATTTTGATCAAAGTCAAAAAAAATGTCTCTTCACTAATTTTTTAGCGTTTGATTTAGGAGCAATTTCATTAGACTCATTCAAAATTTGTCTATTATTTCAGCGCTTCTAAATATGGAAGCCCATACCTAATCAAAATAGAGCTCGTACTACTTCCATCAGAAATGTGGACGATGTAAAGTCTATCGTATTCGCTGGCGTCATTGATTTCTGAAATCGGATTTCCTCCTAATATCTCAACCATTTCGGGTGTGGAACCACTATGACCTACCACCAAATGGCTTCCGCCTTTACTCTTGATTTTAAGAGCCAATGCTTCGAGCTTATTAGGGTTGTAAATTTCGGTTGTCAAGCCAAACTTTTCAGCAATCGGTTTTGCAGTATTTCGGGTCCGGATATAGTCTGAGCTATGTATATAGTCGATACTTACACTCCTCAGTGTTTTCACCAACTCCAATGCTCTTTTTTTTCCAGCATCTGATAGTTCTGGGTCTTTAGAGTGATCAACTTTCTCGGCATGTCTTAACAGGTATACAATGGTGGGTTCTTGATTTTCAGGTGATTGCCTCGGCGAACAACCGAACTGGCTAACCATCAAAAGGATCAGAATGGATTTGCTTAATGTTAATTTCATATCAAATTGAATTTGGGATAAGTTCTGAAATAGTAGATTTATTAGAGTTATCTAAAGGGACTATGGGTTGATTAAGTGTGCTGTCATATTTTCAGTAATGCAATGTCCATTAAGTATGATTAATACCATTGCTGAGCTGATTTTTTAAGTCAGCATAAATAGAATTAAAAGGAAAGTAAATGCCAACTGTCGTGGTAAACTTCCCTAATGCTTTGGTTTTCGTCCAACCAGAAAGCGAAATCATAGTAAGGAATGACATAATACCGAATAGAAGGGTTATTCCACCTACTCTGAATGGTATCTCGAAATCGGATTCAGTGACTGGAAAAGGAAAACCTTCTGTAGTAAGCATAAGAACTTTTGTCATCGAAAACACAGTGACCAAAAAGAAGCTGGCAGCAAATACCGCAGCTTTCAAGATGGTTCGAGACAAGCGTGTATTGGTGTCAGAGACCAAAAAATTCGCGACTACTGCGATCGAAAATCCCGCCAATAATGAGCTAATCACAATCATTTGATCAGCCAGTTTATTCCAATAATCAAAGGACATTTCTACCATGTAGACTAAGCTAGTGGATTAGAAGATAATTACCTCGCACTCCATATTTCATGAATAGGATCTTCCTTACTTGACAGTCCGGAGTGATGCCATTGATCATAGATCAATTCAAAGTCAAACGTAAGGCTGCGTCCAACTTTAGAATCGTCTTTCGAAAAGAACTCAATGTTCTCGGTATACTCACCATTAATGGTAGTGTACGTTCCACCACCTGTTCCTTTAAACTCTTTGGTCTCGGTATTATAAGCGATCCATTGAAATCGAGTTCCTGATAGGAGTTTCATCGTTTTTCTAGGCTTACTAGTATCGCGCAGTTGAGTCTCATTGTCCTTGACTCTTCCAGACATCAACCAAGCACCTTGTAGCTCCCCAGGGAGACCATTATCTATCCGGGTCAATATCATTTTGCTACCCACAATTTCAATGGTTTCATCAGCGATAATCACCTGAAAAGTCACTTCTGTCCCTACTCGCTGAGCTATATCTGTATGAAACTCCACCTTCTCAGTCATCATATCTCCCTCTAGTTTCCAAGTGCCACCATTGGTATGAATGAATGCTCCAGTACTCACACTGTACATAGTTAAGGCCTGGTATCCATCCGAAAAGATCACAACGCTTCGTACACTATCCCCACTTTCAGTTATCGAATAGCTTTCCCAAGCGCCGAGTATGTTTTGGGCGTTCAAGCCAATAGCCAAGCAGGAAAGGGTGAGGAGTAGTGCTATTTTCTTCATGGATTAATTTGATTGTCTTAGTGTATTTAGTTGACCCTTTCTTCAGGTGGCTTTTCAATATTAGTTATTTCAGCTTTAGATCAGGTGTAGTTTTTGGGGAATTCAAAGGGACTTGGAACTAAGTTCCGCGCTATTAGGAGTTATATGAACCTCTGCCACCGTTTAAAATCGGGAGTAACGTACTTTGATTAAATGAACTCCTAGTATTCAAGATACCGCTTTATTAGTTCAAGTAATGATAGTTGACCTAATACTGAATTTGGGTAAAATGCGCTAAGCATCGTCTTCTTAAAAAGATCAGCCTTCCTGTCATTCCTCTTCAGAGTCTTATAACTTTGCGGCCATGATTAGCATCAACGAACTTTCGTACTACATAGGAGACCGTCCACTCTACGATGAAGCCTCGCTTTTTATTACGCCAAAAGACCGTATTGGACTCATTGGCTTGAACGGTACGGGCAAGTCCACACTCCTGAAGATGATCAACGGAGAAGATCAGCCTACATCGGGAACTATCAGTATGGCCAAGGATGCGACCATTGGTTTCCTCAATCAGGATTTGCTTTCATACCTCACTGATGATTCTATCCTAAGTGTAGCCATGCAAGCGTTTGCCGACACACTCAAGATTCAATCACAAATGGATGAAGTGCTTGCTGAGATGGAGACTGACTATAAGGATTCTTTGGTCGATAAGCTGTCGAAACTCCAGGAGCGATTCGAAGCGCATGACGGCTACACGATGCAAGCCAAAGCAGAAGAAATATTAGAAGGAATCGGTTTTACCACCAAAGATTTGAAGCGCCCTTTACGAGAATTTTCTGGAGGGTGGAGAATGCGCGTGATGCTGGCGAAGTTGCTATTGGAGAAGCCGTCTTTGCTGATGCTGGATGAACCAACCAACCACCTTGATTTACCTTCCATTCAGTGGTTGGAAAACTACTTGCAGTCATACGAAGGAGCATGTATCATCGTATCTCACGATAGGAGATTCCTCAATGCATCTATCAATAAGATCGTGGAAGTAGCTCAGTATCAACTGAACGCATATAGCGGGAACTACGACTATTACCTTGCAGAAAAAGAGCAGCGAAACGAGATTCAGCAAAATGCTTTTGAGAATCAGCAACAAAAAATCAAGCAAGCCGAGCGATTTGTAGAGCGTTTCAAGGCAAAGGCTACCAAGGCCAAGCAAGCACAGTCTAGGGCTAAGATGCTGGAGAAAATGGATCGCATTGAAGCTGTCGCGGATGAAAGTGCGTCAGTTGATTTTAAGTTTAAATTTCGAGTTAAATCGGGACGTCACGTCGCTAAGATGTTGGATGTATCTAAGTCATACGGTGACCTAAAAATCCTTGAAAAAGCAAATGCCCACATCGAACGAGGAGATAAGATTGCCTTTATTGGAGCGAATGGAAAAGGGAAGTCAACTGCACTAAGAATCGTAGCTGAGACAGAGCCTCATGGTGGGACATTGGAAAAAGGTCACAACGTAAGCACGTCATTCTACGCACAGCATCAGCTTGAAGCCCTCAATGTCAATAATGAGATAATAGAGGAATTGAAGCAAGCCGGAAGTGGCAAAACGGAACAAGAACTTAGAGGCGTTCTGGGGTGCTTCTTGTTCACGGATGATGAGGTTTTTAAGAAAATTAAAGTTTTGAGTGGAGGCGAGAAATCTAGAGTGGCACTGGCCAAAACCCTGATTTCAGAATCTAACTTCTTAATGCTCGATGAGCCAACCAACCATTTGGACATCATGTCTGTGAGTATTTTGGTACAAGCATTGAAGCAGTTCGAAGGGACATTTTTGCTGGTATCACATGATAGAGATTTTATCTCTAAAGTGGCCAACAAAATTTGGTGGATCGAAGATCATGAGATCAAAGAGTATCCAGGAACCTATGGGGAATGGGAGTGGTGGTATAACCGTGAGCAAGAGAAAAAGAAATCGGTAACTGCACCTTCAGCCCCTAGCGTGCAACAAAAGAAGGCCACCAACCAGACCGCCAAGCCTCGGACAGACGATACCCAGAAGAAGTTGGAGAAGGAGATAGCGGAAGTTGAAGGTAAGATCGAAGGTTTAGAAACGGAGCTAACCAAGCTAGAGACAGAGCTAGCCAAGCCAGAAGTATTCGGCGACCCTCAGAAAATGGAGAAGACCAACAACAAGTACCAAAGCAAAAAATCCGAACTAGACAAGCTCAATACCAAGTGGGAAGAACTGGTAGAGAAGGTTGAGTGATTGCGGAAGCTGCATGTAGATTTCAATTACGGACTGCTCGATAATATATCCGTCATAGCGAGCCTGCGAAGCTATCT